>JAEEXZ010000070.1 GCA_016288055.1 Bacteroidales bacterium | reverse complement strand
GCCCTGGTGGGCGGCGCCACCGGCATGATCGGAGACCCCTCCATGAAAAGCGCCGAGCGCAACCTTCTGGACGAGGAGACCCTCAACCACAACGTAGCCTGCCTCAAAGCCCAGCTCTCCCGTTTCCTGGACTTCGACTCCGACGCCCCCAACAAGGCCGAGCTGGTGAACAACTACGACTGGATGAAGGACTACTCTTTCATCAACTTCATCCGTGACATCGGCAAGCACATCACCGTCAACTATATGATGGCCAAGGACAGCGTGAAGAAGCGCCTGTCCCGCGATTCCTCCGAAGGCATGTCCTTCACCGAATTCAGCTACCAGCTCATGCAGGGCTACGACTTCTACTGGCTGTGGAAGAACAAGGGCTGCATCCTGCAGCTGGGCGGCTCCGACCAGTGGGGCAACATCACCACCGGCTCCGAGCTCATCCGCCGCATGGACGGCGGCGAGGCCTACGCCCTCACCTGCCCCCTCATCCGCAAGGCCGACGGCACCAAGTTCGGCAAGACCGAAAAGGGCAACATCTGGCTGGACGCCGAGCGCACCTCCCCCTACGAGTTCTACCAGTTCTGGCTGAACGTGGCCGATGACGACGCAGAGCGTTACATCAAGATCTTTACCCTGCTGGACCGCGAGACCATCGAGGCGCTCATCGCCCGCCACCGCGAGAACCCCGGAGCCCGCGAGCTGCAGAAAGTGCTGGCCCGCGAGGTTACCGTGATGTGCCACGGCGACGCTGCCTACGAAAACGCCGTAGCCGCCTCCCAGATGCTCTTCGGCGGCAGCTCCGAGGAACTGAAAAAGCTGGACGAGCGCACCTTCCTGGCCGTTTTCGGAGACGTTCCTTCCTTCGACCTTCCCAAGTCCGAGCTCCCCGTAAACATCATGGACCTGCTGGCCGTCAAGACCAACATCCTTCCCTCCAAGGGCGAGGCCCGCAAGATGGTCCAGGGCAACGGCATCGCCATCAACAAGGACAAAGTCACCGACATTGCCGCCGAGGTCACCGAGGCCGACATCGTGAACGGCCACTACATCCTGGCCCAGAAAGGTAAAAAGAATTATTTCATCATTAATATTAAATAGATGGAAAAACCTGCAAGCACCCGGCAGCTGAAAGTAGCCCGGGAAATCCAGAAAGACCTGGCGGAGATCATCCGTTCCAAAGGGATGTCCGCCATGGGCGGCTCCCTGGTGACGGTGAGCGAAGTCCGCGTAAGTCCGGACCTCTCGGTCGCCAAGGTGTTCGTGAGCATCTTCCCCTCCGAAAAGCAGGGTCCGGTGATGCAACTGCTGGAAGAGAACAACAAGGCCCTCCGCGGAGAACTGGGGCACATGGTGGCCAAGCAGTTCCGCATTGTGCCGGAACTCATTTTCCTGCTGGACACGTCCCTGGACTATGCGGAGCATATAGAGGAGCTCCTGAAGAAGTAGATTCTTCGCTTCGCTCAGAATGACAGGACTGCCACTCAGAATTGCTTTCCGGTACCTGTTTGCCCGGAAATCGTACAATGTCATCAATCTCATTTCCGGGATTGGCGTGGCAGGTATGGCGGTAGGAACGGCGGCACTCATCATGGTCCTTTCCGTTTTCAACGGATTCAACCGTCTCGTAAGCGATTCCCTCTCGGACAGCTGCGCACCTCTTGAGGTGCGGCCCGCAGAGGGAAAAGTCTTTATCCCCGAAGGCCCTGCGTTTGACTGGCTCCTGGAAAACGACGCGGTAACCACCGTGTCCAGCGTACTGGAGGAGCAGGCGTTCCTCTCCTATGACGGCAGGCAGAGCCTCGCCCGCGTCAAAGGCGTGGATGCCGTGGCAGAGGAAGAAAGCCCCCTGCGGCGGCATATCGTATCCGGCGAGTGGAGCCTGCACAGGGGCGAACAGCCGCAGGCCGTGGCCGGGGCCGTGCTGGCATACAATATCGGCGTCCGTCCCTCTTTCGTAACGCCGCTTCAGATTCACTATCCTTCGCGCACGCAACAGGTTTCCCTCGCGAATCCCGCCTCGAGCCTGCGCTCGGAATCCGTCCGCCTCGCGGGCACGCTCTCGGTGAGCGCCGAGGCCGATGCAAAACTGGTGGTCGTCCCCATCGAAGTGATGCGGCATCTGCTGGACTATGAGAAGGAGGTATCGGCCCTGGAAATCACCTGCGGGAACGTTCCGGCCGTACAGAAAGCGTTGCAGGAGAAGCTGGGACCTTCTTTCCGCGTACTGGACCGGCAGCAGCAGAATGCCTCCGTCTATCGCATGATGCGTTACGAGAAGCTGGCCATTTACCTTATCCTGGTCTTTATCGTGCTCATCGTGGCATTCAACATTTACAGTTCGCTGAAGATGCTCATCATCGAGAAGCAGGGAGACATGGGAACGCTGCGCTCGATGGGGGCGCCGGAGTCGCTGCTCCGCCGCATCTTCCTCCTGGAGGGATGGGCGGTTTCTCTGCTGGGGATGGGGATCGGCCTGGTTGCCGGCATCGCCCTGGTGCTGCTCCAGCAGCACTTCGGCCTGATTCCCATGCCGGGGAACTTCGCCATCACCGCCTACCCGGTTGTCCTGAAACTTTCCGACGTTCTCTGGACGGTGGCCGGCGTCTCTTCCATCGGCCTTCTGATGGCTATTATCCCCTCTGCCCGCCTGCCCCGCAAGTAAATTTACGCACTTCAGGCTGTTTTTCCACAAAACGAGTTGCGGTTTCAATTTTTTTCCGTACTTTTGCAGGCTGACTTTTCCGTAACGTCAGCTGGTTCATTATACGTTCATCCATCCGGTGCGACTGGCCCGGAGCTAAAACAGTGAAAGAGATATGCTGAGTATCTTCTACAGACAAAACGGAAAAATTCTCCTCTCCCAGTCGGAGAAAGACTTCCCGAAGATCAAGTTGGAGGACACTGTGTGGATAGACCTGGTACAGCCTACCGGGGACGAAAAACGCGCCGTGGAAGCCTTCATGGGCACCGAAATCCAGAGCCGTGCACAGGCCGAGGAGATTGAGTCTTCGTCCCGTTACTTCGAGACGGACGACGCCATCTTCGCCAACACCAACTTCCTCACGCCGGGACAGGACGAATACATGATGCAGCCCGTGTCGTTCACCATCGTGGATGACACCCTGGCCACGCTCCGCGAGGTGCCGCTGCGCTCGTTCACGGAGCTGCAGCGCCGCCTGCAGGTGAATCCGCGGCAATACCCTTCCGGCTTCAGCGTGTTCGCATCCATCCTGGACCAACGTGTGGACCTGGATGCCGATATGATCGAGCTCCTTTCCAAGGAAATCTCCCAGTACGCGAAACAGATCAACGACCAGGAGGACATCGACCAGGAACTCCTGATAGACATCTCCCAGATGCAGGAAAACACCATGGTCGTACGCGAAAACGTCGTGGATAAGCAGCGCCTTATCTCCAACCTGATGCGTTCCACCAAAGTGCCCCGCACCCTGGAGAACCGCCTCAACGTATTGCTGCAGGATATCACTTCCCTCCTGAGCCACACCAACTTCTGCTTCGAGCGTCTGGAGTACCTGCAGGACACCGTCCTGGGTCTTATCAACCTGGAGCAGAACAAGATCATGAAGGTGTTCACCGTGGTGAGCGTATTCCTGATGCCGCCCACCCTCATCGCCGGCTTCTACGGCATGAACGTACGCCTTCCCATCATCGCGGCCGACGATCCCAATGCCAATTTCTGGAACTGGATTATCATCGTGGGCCTGATGGTGCTGAGTACCCTGCTGGTATTCGTGCTGTTCCGAAGGAAGAAATTACTCTGAGTATTCCGTAGGGTCAAAGCCTTCCAGGGCCTCTTTGCGCTCCACGCAAGTGCCGCACTTGCCGCAGTGCTTCTCCCCGCCCTTGTAACAGGAATAAGTGAGGGAATAATCTACGCCTATCGCCTTGCCTCGCAGGGCGATATCTCGTTTGGTGATATTGCAGTACGGAGAAATCACCTGCACGCCGTTATAGGTACCGGCCTTGACGGCGGCGGCGAAGGCGTCGATGAACTCCGGGCGGCAGTCCGGATAGATGGCATGGTCTCCGCTGTGGTTGGCCAGCATGATCGCATCCAGCTCATAGCTTTCCGCCAAGCCGGCGGCCACCGCCAGCATGATGCCGTTGCGGAATGGGACCACGGTGCTCTTCATGTTATCATCGGCATAATGGCCCTCGGGTATCTCTCCCCCGCTCAGGAGAAGATCGCTCTTGAAATACTGGCCGATGAAACCCAGCGGAATCACCAGATGCCTGATTCCCAGCCTCTTGCAGTTTTCCACGGCAAAGGCGATTTCGCGCGCGTTGTGCTTGGAACCGTAGTCGAAGGTGACGGCCAGCGCAATGCTGTCCTTGTATTCATACAGCAGCGTGGTGCTGTCCAGGCCGCCGGAGTAAACCAGTAATGCTTTCATCTATCTGCTTTTGATGGCTTCCACCGCCGTGCGGGCCGAGGCTACCGCCTCCACCACCGTGGCGGGGCCGGTCAGGAAGTCTCCTGCCAGCCAGACGTTTTCAAGGCCCTCGGCGGCTTCCTGCAGGGAGGCCGCAGGTTTCTCGCTGATGGCCGTAATCAATGTATCGCAGGGCACGAAGTGCTCCGTTCCTTCAATTATACGCGTGATGACGCGGCTGCCGTCTTCCGGTTTGATGTTCTCGCAGTCGCAGAATACCACGCCGTCTTCCCTCACCTCCACAGGCGCCTGGAACACCTTGAACTGCACGCCGTCTTCCCTGGCCTCCTCCACTTCCATGGGATTGGCCGGCATGTTTTCGAAAGTCTTGCGGTAATAAACCCAGGTATCGGCCCCCATCCGCACGGCGGTGCGGCAGGCATCCATGGCCACGTTGCCGCCGCCGATAACGATGACTTTCCTGCCCAGTTTGTAAGCCGAGGGGTTCTTCAGGAACGGCAGCGCCTGCACCGAGTTTTCCTCCCCGGGGATGCCCAGGGTGGCGGGGCTTTCGGCGCCGGCGGCCACAAGGACCGCGTCGCAGGAGGCCGACAATTCCTTCAGTTCCAGGTCTTTACCGATTTCCACGCCGCCGCGGAAAGCGATGCCCGCCTTCTCGAACATAGCCTCGAAGGCGTCGCAGTATTTCTTGTCCAGACGGAAGGCGGGGATGCCGTAGCGGAGGACGCCGCCCATGCGGGGGTTGGCATCGTAGAGGGTGACATCGGCCCCGGCTTCGTAGAGCCACACGGTGGCGGCGAGCCCTGCGGGACCTGCGCCCACGACGGCTACTTTCTTCCCTTCCAGCTCCTGCGTCCTGCGCTCCAGACGGTGTTTGAAGAGGTATTCGCCGGAGATTTCCTGTTCTATCTCGTACCATTTGACCGGTACCAGTTTCACGTTGAGCACGCAGTTCCCGTAGCAGAACTTCTTCCAGTCACAGACACGGGAGGTGACGGCACTGAGGGGGTTGTTCTCGAAGAGCAGGCGGCCTGCTTCCTCCAGATTGCCCTGACGGTATAGTAACATGCATTCCGGCACAGGGGTGTGCACCGGACAGCCCTGCAGGGAGCATTTGGGCTTTTTGCACAGTAAACAGCGTGAAGCTTCGGGATTCATGGTTTAAAGACTTGTCTATTGGTTATGGAGCGGCCCAGGGTAAGGGAATCCGCATACTCCAGATCGTCTCCGAAGCCCAGGCCGCGGGCAAGGGTGCTCACGCGGACACCGGAGTTCTCGATCTGTCTATAGACGTAGAAGGCGGTGGTCTCCCCTTCCACGTCGCCGCTCAGCGCGAGGATTACCTCGGCCGACTGCGGCTCTTCCAGCGCTTGGATGCGCTCGGTGAGTTCTTTGATGGTAAGGTCCGAAGGTCCAACCCCGGCGATGGGCGAGATAATACCGCCCAGCACGTGGTACACGCCGTGGTACTGGCCCGTGGCCTCGATGCTCATGACATCCCGCACGCTTTCCACCACGCAGATGGTACGCTGGTCGCGGGTTTTGTCTGAGCAGATGGAGCATATCTCGTCGTCGGAGATCATGCGGCAACGCTTGCAGTAGCACACGTTGTCGCGCAGGGCATCGATGGCGCCGGTGAAGTGATGCACGTTTTCCGCGGGCTGCTTCAGGAGGTGGAGCGCCAGACGCAACGCGCTGCGCCGGCCAACGCCCGGAAGGGAGCTGATGGCCTCCACGGCCTCCGTAAGGAGGGCCGACGGATATGTTTCCTTATAAGGCATGATATTCTGCCAGACCTTCGGCGGGAGTGGCCAGGAACTTGGAGAAAGTGACGCCGTACTCCTTGCCCATGCGCTGGAGAATCTCCCGGGCGGCATAACCGAAGCCGCCCACCACACCCACGGGAAGGGGTTTGTACTGTTTGAGCGTCTTTTCGAAGAGGTTTTTGAAATTGCCCTCTACGAGTTCCTTGACATACTCATACTTGTTGTAGCGTTCCAGGATGAAGGGGGCGAAACCGCCCAGGAAACGGGCCGGGGCCTCTCCGCCGTACACTTTACGAACGACGTAGAGGTAGTTGAGTTCCGGATAAGTTTCGCGGACCTCCTTCAGGAGTTCCTCCGGCATGTAGTTCTTGATGAAATCCGTGATGAAGAGTTTACCGAGCACGGCACCGCTGCCTTCGTCCCCCAGGATGAAGCCGCCGCAGTCCACCTTCCAGCCCATGTTCTTTCCGTCATACTCGCAGGTGTTGGCGCCGGTGCCCAGGATGGCGGCGATGCCGGGCTTGTGGCCGCAGACGGCGCGGGCCGCACCCAGCATGTCGGAGGCATATTCAATCTCCGCGCCGGGGAACCATCGGCCGAAATCCACCGCAGGCTTCTCCAGCAGGCCGGC
>JAEEXZ010000023.1 GCA_016288055.1 Bacteroidales bacterium | reverse complement strand
GGAACTCTCCATTTCGAAGTTAGTGATGCGGTAGTCTTCGCCGCCGGTAGAGAAGCGGAAACTCTCGATGTCTTCCAGCATATGGGGCATAGCCAGCGGAACGCGGACCACACGGCCCTGGGGACCGTAGAATCCGTTGGCCGAGATGGTGACACCCTTGAGGGTGACATCCTTCATCAGGTCGATGATCTTCGGGGAAGCCTTCACGAAATACGGGGAAGGCAGTACGTCCAGCCAGTTCATGTGCTTCTTGAAAGCGTCTTCCACCTCGGGGATGGTCACCTTCCCGCGGTTGCCGTACCAGTTCATGACGCCGTCGAAGCCCACGCTGATGTGCGAGAGCACGTAGCTGCCAAGCGGGATGTCTGCGTGCAGGGCGCCGGAGGTGCCGATGCGGAGGATGTTGAGGGCCTTGTGCACGGGCTTTACCTCGCGGGTTTTGAAGTCCACATTGGCCAGGGCGTCGAGCTCGGTCATCACAATGTCGATATTGTCCGGGCCGATGCCGTGGGACAGCGCCGTGATGCGCTTTCCGTTGCGTTTGCCGGTAATGGAAACGAATTCACGGGATTCGTGACGGAATTCGATGTCTGTCAGGTATTCTCCGATCATGTCCACGCGGGAAGGGTCTCCCACCATGATGACGTTGTCGGCCAGTTCTTCGGGTTTCAGGTGAATGTGAAACACGGAACCGTCGCTGTTGATAATCAGTTCTGATTCGGGTATTCTCATAGTATAAATGTAGTCTAATCCTCACAAAGGTAAGAAATAATTGCTATTTTTGTGCAAAATCTATCCTAAATGAAACGTATCCTCACTCTGAGCGCCATGCTGCTCTGCATGGCTTCCCCCCTCCTGAAGGCCGATGAAGGCATGTGGCTCCCGGCCCTTATCTCCCAGCGTATCGGCGACATGCAGGCCAAAGGCTTCAAGCTCTCGGCCGAAGATGTCTACAGCGTGAACCAGGCCAGCCTGAAAGATGCCGTCGTGCTCTTCGGCAGCGGCTGCACCGGAGAACTGGTGAGCGCCGATGGCCTCCTGTTTACCAACCACCACTGCGGCTACAGCTATATCCAGAAACACTCCTCCGTGGAACACGACTACCTGAAGGACGGTTTCTGGGCCATGAGCCGGGCCGATGAACTCCCCAACCCGGGCCTCACCGTGCGGTTCCTGGAGCGCATGGAGGACGTGACGGCCGTGGTCCTCAAGGGATACAAGGCCAAGATGACCGAAGAGCAGCGCCAGGCGCTGGTAAAAAAGAATGCCGACAAGCTCAAGGAACAGGCCGTCAAGGACGGTCAGGGGCTCAAGGCCAGCGTGGAGGCCCTGTTCTATGGCAACCAGTACTTTCTGTTCGTGTTCCGTGAGTATACCGACGTCCGTCTGGTAGGCGCTCCGCCGTCTTCCATCGGCAAGTTTGGCGGCGAAACCGACAACTGGATGTGGCCCCGCCATACCGGCGACTTCTCCATTTTCCGTATCTATGCCGGCGCAGACAACATGCCCGCCGAGTACAGCGAAACCAACGTGCCCTATCATCCCAAACGTTTCATGAAAATCTCCACCGCAGGCGTGAAGGAAGGCGATTTCACCTTCGTCTACGGCTGCCCTGGCAGTACGCAGGAGTATGTGCACTCAGACCTCGTAGAATATATCCAGAACGTTTCCGACCCTGAGAAGATTGCCCTTCGCACCACGCGCCTGAACATCATGAAAAAGTACATGGACCGGAGCCAGGCCGTCCGCATCCAGTACTCTTCCAAGTATGCTTCCGTTGCCAACGCCTGGAAAAAGTGGCAGGGAGAGGAAAAGGGCCTTCGCAAGAACAAGGTAGTCCCCGTGAAGCAGGCCTACGAAGCCCGTTTCGAGGAGTGGGCCCGGGGTACCCGCTATGCCTGGCTGACGGAAATGCTGCACAACCTCTACACCCAGCGTAATCCCGTTTACCGCGCCTACGAGTACTACAACGAGACCGTCCGTGCCGTGGAAAAAATCCAGATGGGCATGGGACGCAAGCTGGACATGAAAGACTACTACCAGCCCATCGACGAGGAAATCTTCGTGGCCATGATGGAAGCCTTTGACAAGAATGTGGATGACACCTACAAACCGGCCTACTTCCTTGAGAAGCGTGCTGCCTTCGGCGGAGACATGACAGCCTGGAAAGACGCCGTCTTTGCCGATGATAACGAGTGCAAAGCCCTTGCAGAGGCGCTGAACGAGCACTACACCCAGCAGATCATGCCCGTTGTTCGCGAATTCAACCAGGCCATCACCCTGAGGTACCGCGACTACATGCAGGGACAGATGGAATTCGAGGCCGACAAGACCTTCTACCCCGACGCCAACCTCACGCTCCGCGTAGCGTACGGCCACGTGGAAGGATATCAGCCTTCCGACGCCGTTTACTATCGGCCTGTCTCTACCCTGAAAGGCATCATCGAGAAGGACAACCCTGACATCTTCGACTACAACATCCCGCAGGTACTGAGGGACATCTACGCCCGCGGCGGCTTCGAGAACCAGCCCGTCTGCTTCCTGGCCACCAACCACACCACCGGCGGCAACTCCGGCAGCCCGGTGCTCAACGCCGACGGCAACCTCATCGGCATCAACTTCGACCGCGTGTGGGAAGGCACCATGAGCGACCTCGTCTTTGACCCCGAGATCTGCCGTAACATCTCCCTGGACGTCCGTTACCTCCTCTTTGTGATTAAGGAGGTGGGACATGCCGATTACCTCTTCAACGAGATGGTGTTTGCAGAGTAACGCGTGGCGCCGGACCAGGTTCACCGCATTCGCATTTTTTGTATCTTTGCACAAATAAAGCGAAACATGGATATCATCAACAACGCGTATGTATCGGACAAGTACCAGTACACCATGGGAAAGTCCTATCTCGACTGCGGGAAGCAGGACCAGATAGCCGTTTTCAACCTGTTTTACCGCCAGGCACCGGAAAGTAACAACTGGGCCGTCGTGAGCGGCACCGAGGAAGTGATCCAGATGGTGCAGGCCCTGGGAACGGAGCCCGAGGAATTCTACGAGAAATTCCTGCCCGGGGACGCCTACAAGGAGTTCCGCCACTACCTGGCCGGCATGAAGTTCACCGGAGACCTGTACTGCATGCGCGAAGGCGAGATTGCCTTCCCCAACCAGCCCATCGTCACGGTTGTGGCCCCAATGATCGAAGCACAGGTACTGGAAACCCCCATGCTGTGCATCCTCAACCACCAGATGGCCGTAGCCACCAAGGCATCCCGCGTGTGCCGCAGCACCGACAAACCCGTGAGCGAGTTCGGCTCCCGCCGCGCCCACGGCCCCTGGGCAGCCGTCTACGGAGGCAAAGCCGCCCAGATTGCCGGCTGCGCCAGCTCCTCCAACATCCTCACCGGCGCCTTCAACAACGTGCCCTCAACCGGCACCATGGCCCACAGCTTCATCACCTCCTACGGCAGTACCGTCGAAGGCGAGCACAAAGCCTTCACCGACTATATCCGTACGCACATGGGAGAGAACCTGATTCTCCTCATTGACACGTACGACACCCTCCGCTGCGGCGTCAAAAACGCCATCCGCAGCTTCCGGGAAATGGGCATCGACGACACCTATGCCCCCGGTTACGGCGTGCGTCTGGACAGCGGAGACCTGGCCTACCTTTCCCAGGAGGTCCGTGCCATCCTGGACGAACACGGCCTCACAAAGTGCAAGATCTTCGCCACCAACGGCCTGGACGAATACCTCATCACAGACCTGGAGCGCCAGGGTGCCAAGATTGACAGCTACGGCGTAGGTGACGCCATCGCCACCTCCAAGGCCGCTCCCTGTTTTGGCAATGTATACAAGCTGGTCCAGATTGACGGAGAGCCCGTCATCAAGCGCTCCGAAGACAAGATCAAGCTCATCAACCCCGGCTTCCAGATCACCTGGCGCATATCGGCCCAGGACAGCGTGAAAGGCAACCACTACGACGGCTATGTGCACAAGGTAGACGTCACCTGCCTGCGCGGAGACGAGATGGACATGGCCCTGCAGCATGGAGAGACCGTTACGGTAAGGGACGAGTTTGACTTCTACAAGACCAAGACCTTCGAACAGGGTTCCTACGAGGCTCGGCCTCTACAGCACCAGGCCATCGCAAAGGGCGTCCGCGTGTGCCCGCAGCACACCCTGGGCCAGAAGAAGCAGTTCTACCAGGACAACCTGCACCACTTCTCCCCTGCCGAGCGCCGTCTCATCAACCCCCACTACTACAAAGTGGATATCTCCGACGCCCTGTACAACGTGAAGATGGGCATCATCGGCAAACTCATCAAGGAAATCGAGAATTTCAAGATTGACTAGTCCAGGTCGTCGGGGTCTGTGACCGCAGCGCCCTTACCCATCAGATAAGCTTTCATAAACTCATTGATATCACCGTCGAGCACACCCTGTGTATCGGCGGTGTTGTATCCTGTACGCAGGTCTTTCACCAGTTTGTACGGATGCAGCACATAGTTGCGGATCTGGGAGCCCCACTCGATGCGCTTTTTCTGGCCTTCGAGCTCGGCCTGCTTCTCCTGACGTTTCTTGAGTTCAATGTCGTACAGACGGGATTTCAGGATGAGGAGGGCACGCTGGCGGTTGTCCTGCTGGCTGCGGGTCTCCGTATTTTCCACCATGATGCCGGAAGGGATATGCCGCACGCGAACGCCGGTTTCCACCTTGTTCACGTTCTGGCCGCCATGGCCGCCGCTGCGGAAGGTATCCCACTCCAGGTCCGAGGGATTGATCTCGATGTTAATGGTATCGTCCACCAGGGGGTACACGAACACGCTGGAGAAAGTGGTCTGGCGCTTGCCCTGGGCATTGAACGGAGAGATGCGCACCAGGCGGTGCACGCCGTTTTCGGCCTTCAGATAGCCGTAGGCGTAGTCTCCCTCCACCTCGATGATGGTACTCTTTATACCTACTTCCTCGCCTTCCAGCAGCGAGGTCACCGTGTATTTGTAGCCGTTTCGCTCGCACCAGCGGGTGTACATGCGCATGAGCATGGCGCTCCAGTCGTTGGCCTCGGTGCCGCCGGCTCCGGAGTTGATGGTAAGGACAGCTCCCAGGTTGTCTCCTTCGTTGCCCAGCATATTGCGGAGCTCCAGGGCTTCCACAGCCTCAACAGCCTGCGCGTAGGCTGCGTCCAGCTCCCGGGATTCGGCCGTTTCCATGGCCTCGTCCTCGGTGCCGCTCAGGCTGTCCTTGGCAAAGTCGTAGAGCACATCCAGGTCATCGGCCTGGCTCCGGGCCTTGTCGAAGTCCGTCACCCACGACTTGATGCCGGAGAGTTTCTTCAGGAAAGCCTCGGCCGCCTTGGGGTCTCCCCAGAAATCCGGGGCCAGGGTTTCCTCGGTCTTGGCCGCCACTTCCTTCCGTTTGTCGTCTATATGGAGGCAGCCGTCCAGCGCAGCTACCCGCTCCTGCAAATCTTTGATCTGTTCCTGTGTTGTCATAGACTGCAAAGATACAAAGAAATTCTACTCCCGCGACAGGGAGTACGGCAGATCTGCCTGCCGGGGAGCGCCTCTTTTCAACGGGCGGGGGCCCATTTCAAACTCCAGCACACCGCCGGAAAGGATGTCTTCCCGCGTCAAATAGCGCCTCGTCAGCTTCTTTCCGTTCAGTTTCACCCGCTGTACATAGCGGTTGCGGCTGCTCACGCCGGGGGCCAGCACCGTGAAGCTCTTTCCTCCCTCCAGCTGCAGGGTCATCCGCGGCAGGAAGGGCGCACCCAGCACAAACTCCCCGCTTCCCGGGCACACCGGATAGAAGCCCATGGCGCTGAAAATGTACCACGCACTCATCTGTCCGCAGTCGTCGTTGCCGCCCAGGCCGTCCCGGACAGGACGGTACATCCGCTCCATGATCTCCCGCAGCCAGTATTCTCCTTTCCAGGGCTTCGAGGTCCAGGCAAACAGATACGGAATATGATGGGACGGCTCATTGCCATGGACATACCCGCCAATAAGGCAGGACTCCTCGATGTCCTCGTTGTCGGCATAGTACCGAGGATCCAGCGGCTCCGAGAACAGCGTATCCAGCTGCCTGAGGAACTGTTTTTCTCCCATCAGGCCGATGAGCCCGGCTACGTCGTGCGGCACGTGGAACGAGAAATTGTAGGAATTCCCTTCGATGAAGCCTTCTCCGTAGGTTTGCCGGGGATCGAAATTCTTTTTCCACCGGCCATCCCGGTAGCGCGCCTGCGCGAAGTTCTCCCCGAACGGGAACAGATGCAGGTAATTGAACGCCCGATCCCGGTATTCCCGCGCCAGGGATTTGTTTCCCAGCAGTTTAGCCGCCCGGTAAATGGTCCAGTCGTCGTAGGCATACTCCAGCGTAGTGGAAGCTCCGGTGGAAGAAGCCTCCAGGGGGACATACCCTATTTTCATATAGTCTTCCAGGCCCTCCAGATACGGGACGGTGGCCGTCGCATCCATCGCTTCCAGCGCGCGGTCTCCGGGCAGGCCGATGCCGGCCGATACGGCGTCCGAAAGCACCGACACCGCATGGTACCCGCTCATGCACCATCCTTCGTTGGCCATGAGGGACCAGATGGGCAGAAGACCGTGTGCGCTCTGCTCCTGGTGGGCGAGCATGGACAGTGCCATGTCGCGGGCACGGCCGGGATGCATGAGGAGCAGCAGCGGGTGCTCGGCCCGGTACGTATCCCACAGGGAGAAAACGGTATAGTTGTTCCAGCCGTCGGCCTGGTGGATGCTGCCGTCCAGGCCGCGGTAGGCACCGTCCACGTCGTCGTAGACGGAAGGGTTGATCATGGTATGGTAGAGGGAGGTGTACAGCATCTTCAGCTCCTCATCCGTACCCTCGGCCGACACTTTTCCCAGTTCCCGTTCCCACGCCGCACCGGCGCTGGCCCGAATGCCGTCGAAGCTGCCGCCCTCGGCCTCCAGATTGCGAAGCGCACCCTCCGCGGACGTGGCGCTGAGGGCCACCTGCACCGTGAGGTCGTCCGCTGCGGCATCGGCCCAGTCAAAGTCGAACCACAGGGAGAGCCCCCGGCCGGCCATCTCGGGGAAATGATGGTCTGTGCTGAACTTGCGCCAGAAGCCCTGGTAGGCCGATGCCACCGACTCGCGGCAGCCGTAGTCCCGGATGGGACGGGAGAAGCGGACGGCGAAATAGGTATAGTGCTCGCGGGCCCATCCCTGCGTGATGCGGTAGCCGGTGACAAGGGTGGGCGACACCACGCGGACGCTGGCCCAGAGGGTCTTTCCCTCGTAATTGTAGATGCCGTGCGAGAGGTCCATCACCAGATGGCGCTCTCCCTCCCCGGGATAGGTGTAGCGGTGGATGCCGGTGCGGGCGGTGGCGCTGAGCTCGGCCCGGATCCCGTAATCCTCCAGCGTCACGGCATAATAGCCGGGATGCGCCGTCTCGGAGCTGTGGCTGTAGCGGCTGCGATAGCCCGTCTCGGGAGCATCGGCCGTCCCGGGATTCAGATGGAGCGGACCCGTGGTGGGCATCAGAAGGATATCCCCAAGGTCCGAGTGTCCGGTGCCGCTCAGGTGCGTGTGCGAGAATCCGACGATGGTGGGATCCTCGTAGCGGTACCCCGCGCAGAGGGAATATACCTCGGGCTGGTACCGGCCGCTCACGTTGTGCGGGATGGTGTCGGTGTCGGGGCTCAGCTGCACGCCGCCAAAGGGCACGCATGCCCCGGGGAAGGTATGGCCCATTCCCGAAGTGCCGATAAAGGGATCTACGTAGTCTGTGGGGTTCTGTGCCCATGCCGGGCATCCTGCATGGATGGCCAGGGCCAGCATGGTGCAGGACAATAGGTTATTCCAGGTCGTTTTCATAATCAGTGTAAAGATACTCTAAATTTTTACAAAAAACAGTATATTTGTACTGATAATGGCAACACTTGGCATATTTGATTCCGGCAGCGGAGGCCTTTCCGTGTACCGGGAGCTTGTAAAAGTGCTCCCCCGGGAGCGCTTCATCTACTATTCCGACAACGCACACTGTCCCTACGGGGGAAAAACCGCCCTGTACATCCAGGAGCGCGCCCGTTTCATCACGGACTTCCTGCTCGGGAAGGGGGCCGATATCATCGTCGTCGCCTGCAACACCGCCACCGCCGCAGCCATCTCCATGCTCCGGGAAGAGTACCCCTCCGTACCATTCGTGGGGATGGAGCCTGCCGTGAAGCCCGCAGCGCTGGGCACCCGGACCGGGGTCATCGGCGTACTGGCCACGGCCGGCACTCTCAAAGGCTCCAAGTACCTCCACACCCGCGGCCGTTTCGAGGACAACGTCCGTATCGCGGAGCATGTGGGCCAGGGATTCGTGGAGCTGGTAGAAGCCGGCATCCTGGACGGTCCCGAGGCCGAGGCCACCGTGCGCGCCTCGCTGCAGCCCCTGCTGGACGAGGGGGCCGATGTCGTGGTGCTGGGCTGTACGCATTATCCTTTCCTCCGGCCCGTCATCGAGCGCATCGCCGGCCCCGGCGTGCAGGTCATAGACCCCGCACCCGCCGTTGCCCGCCAGGCGCAGCGCCTGCTGGAGGAGCGCGGCGTTCCCATGGGCGAGGGCCCTTTTTCCGTCGAACTTCACTCTTCCGGAGACCCCGCCGCCCTCTCCCGCATCTTCAAGCTGGCACGGATTATGCCTTAAACCCTCCTGACAACCGAAAAAACCGATACTCTATGAGAAGATTAATGACACTTGCCACCTCTCTCACCCTGGCCCTGTCCCTTCTGGCAGGAGCCGACCTGGTGGCCCAGACCCGTTCATCCAGTAACAGCAGCCGAAATACCGGTTCCACCCAGAGCAGCCGCTCTTCCAGCCAGAGTACCCGGTCTTCCGGGACCCAGAGCAGCCGGTCTTCCGGCCAGAGCACCCGCTCTTCTTCCAGCACGCAGAGCAGCCGCTCTTCTTCCGGCACCCAGAGCAGCCGCTCTTCCAGCGTGTCGCAGAGCACCCGTTCTTCTTCCGGCACCCAGAGCAGCCGCTCTTCCAGCGTGTCGCAGAGCACCCGCTCCTCTTCCAGCACCCAGAGCAGCCGTTCCTCCAGCGTGTCGCAGAGCACCCGCTCTTCTTCCGGCACGCAGAGCAGCCGCTCCTCCAGCGTGTCGCAGAGCACCCGCTCTTCTTCCGGCACGCAAAGCAGCCGCAGCAGCGAGTCGGCCGTGCGCTCCAGCAGTTCCACGGCCGTAACCGGCGGCCAGGTCCGTTCCTCCAACGTGAGCCGTGAGGGCCTGGGCGGCGGCGAGAAAAAGGAACCCGTTCGCGAGAGCTACCGTGACGGCGGCGGCAACTACCGCTACGAGAACGACTTCACCATCGACAACAACCACAACATGATGCGTGTGGCGCCCCGTCACCGCGAGCCCATGCCCTGGGACCGTCCCGGCCACTTCTGGGGAGACCATCCCCACTACTACGGGTATCGCGTGAACACCCTGCCGCCGCACTGGCGCCGCATCAGCCACTGGGGCATCGACTACTACTTCTACAACGGCATCTACTACCGCAGCTTCGGCGGAGTGTATGTTGTCTGCCGCCCTCCTTTCGGCACGCCCCTGGAGGCCGCCATCGACCGCGCCATCCTGCGCACCATCCGCTTTGCCTACTACGTGGACACGTACCGCACCTACAGCCGCACCTTTGACTATTACAACGCCATCGCCCGCCAGAACCTGATCATCGCCCAGCAGAATGCCCGCCTGGCCGCCCAGCGCGCCGCCTATGCGCTCAATTCCAACCGTGCGCTCACGGCTTACGAGCTGGCCGAGAAACTGGGCCTGGTCCAGAGCTACGCGTACGCGAACAGCGACTACTACTACCAGGACGGCGTGTTCTACACCCTGTCGCCCTCCGGCGCCTTCACCACCATCGTTCCTCCGGCCGGCGCCCTGGTCACTTCCCTGCCCGACGACTATGAGGTCATAGTCATGAACGGCATCGAGTACTACATGGTAGACAACACCGTATACCGCACCACCCTCTTCGAAGGCCAGCCCTACCTGGAGGTCCTGGGCCAGATGTACGGGTCGCTCTACAGCCAGTACAATATCTATCGCTAATACACTGGATGGCAACAGACATCGACAAATTCGTTCACGACCAGCTGTCCGTCTGGCCCGAAGTTGCGGCCAAGTACCGCGCCCTCAAGAGCGCCGAAACCCGCACGCTTCCGCTCAAGGGCATGCTGGTCACCTTACAGTCCAACCCGGGGCGCCTGCCCATCTTCGACCACGGCTGTCCGCTGTGTGAGGAGAACTACATGGCGCACCAGCACACGCTGCCATTCGAAGGACGGAAAGGGCGCCGGTACAACATTCTGGTGAACCGTGCGCCCATTTTTCCCAACCACCTGGTCATTACCCGGGACACGCACGTTCCCCAGACCATCTGGCACCGGTTCCCCGACATGCTGGACCTGGCCGCCAGCCTGGAGGGCTACATCGTTTTCTATAACAGCCCCAACAGCGGCACCACGGTTCCCGGACACGCGCATTTCCAGGCCTGTCCCAAGGGGTATATGCCCCTGGAGCGTGCGGCAGACCGCATCCTGCGGGAAATCGCGGCGGGCGGGCAGCCGGCCGAGGTCCGGTTCATCGGCCAGACGCGTGACGCGCAGCTCTATCACTACGAGCGTTTCAACCGCGGCATCTTCTTCCTCCGCGCGGAGACGGCCAAGTCCATGGCCAAGCAGTTTTACCGGCTTCTGGACTGCCTCAACCTCATAGCGGAGGAGACGGAACCCCGCTTCAACGCCTTTGCCTACTGCTCGGAAGGAGAATACCGGGCGGTAGTTACCCTGCGCAGTGCCAATCGGCCTGCCTGCTTCTATGCGAAGGGGGACGCCCATTTTTCCATCTCGCCGGGGGCGGCCGACATGGCCGGCTTCGTGGTGGTTCCGGAGACGGAGGATTTTCCCCGCCTCACGCCCCTCATCCTGGAGCAGATCTTTGAGGATGTCACCCTGAGCGAAGCCGACGAAAAGCGCCTGCTGTGGCGCCTGGTGCGCACCCAGCCGCGCGTGGAGGTGGGTATCGGCTCGGGGCAGTCGCTCCGCTTCGAGATTATCTCCGACGGTGCCGGTCCGCAGGCGGTAAGCTACCGGGAAGGAAAGATTGACTACAACGGCGTGCTGTACGATGAACTGGTCTTCGAGGCCGTCACCATCAGCACCCTTTTCGCGGAGCCTTCTTTTATCCTCTACACCCATGAAGGCCCCCGCCGCTATGCGGGCACCCTCAAATTCATCGTGGAAGGGAACGAGGTCCAGGCCGTCAACCTGGTCGGGGCCGAGGATTACCTGCTCAGCGTAGTATCACTTTATCCCAAGGCCGGACAGAAGGCACAGGCCGTCAGGCTGCGCCGCTGGCTGTGGGAGCGGATGACCCGTCGCAAAGTGGAGAAACGCCCCGTGCTGGGACCGGAGCTCACGAGTACGCCCGGCGTGGTCACCTGGCTGGAGCACAGGCCCTCTGCATCGGCCCAGATGCCGGAGGAACTGCCGGTGCACCTGCACTACGACGTGTGCGCAGAGGAGCACTGCCAGCGCTATATCGGGCTCACGGACAAAGCCGATGCATCGGCCCGCGAAGCCATCGACGAAAGCTGGGGGATGCTAGAGTAAAGCCTTCAGCTGCTCCCGGATGCGGGAGAATTCCTGCTCGAAATTGGGCGTGAGAATGTCTTTGCCCATGGCGGCGTCCAGCTCTTCGTAGCTCCACCACTTCCCTTCCGACACTTCGGCCTGGTCCGGATGCAGCGTGGGATGGCCCACGGCGGCGAACATCACGACCAGTTCGGAATCCCGTCCCGTGAAGAAGGAATAGGCGCCCAGATAGATGGGATTGTATGTGATAAAGCCCAGTTCCTCGGAGGATTCGCGGTAGAGGGCTTCCTGAATCTGTTCCCCATAGGAGACATGGCCGCCCACAGCGGTATCCCAGTAGCCAGGCAGGAGGTGCTTGGACAGGGAACGCTTCTGCAGATACAGCCGGCCTTCACGGTCAATGATATGCAGGTGCACAACCGGGTGCAGGGCTTTGCTGCCCTGGGGGCTGTGGCACCAGGCACGTCCGGCCTGGCCGTATACCACGCCATTAGGCTCTACAAGGGGAAGGATTTCTCCCTGCGGAAGCGGCTGCTTGCCGGGATGCTCGCAGGAAGGACGCGGATAAACCGGTGCGGGCCGGGAAGGATAGACAAGATCGAACATAGGAGCTAAGCCATGGCTACCAGAATCAGAAGCTGCGCCACCAGAACGCGCATGAACATGGAAAGAGGATACACGGTGGCGTAGTTCACAGAAGTATAATCGCTGCCGTACATGCCCTGGGAGAAGGCCAGGACGGGCGGATTGGTGCAGGAGCCGCTGATAAGGCCGCAAATCTGGTAGAAGTTGAGCTTAGCCACCAGGCGGGCCACCACGAAGGTGATGCACAGCGGGATAATGGTGATGCAGGCTCCGTAGAGGATCCACCAGTAACCACCGCCCACGATGGAGCTCCAGAACTCTCCGCCGGCGCCGATTCCTACAGCAGCCAGGAACAGGGAGATGCCGATTTCACGGATCATCAGATTAGCGCTGGCCGTAGTGTAGGTGGTAATCTTGTACTTGGGGCCCCAGTGGCCCAGGAGAATGGCAATGATGAGCGGGCCGCCGGCGAGGCCCAGTTTGATGGCCTGGGGAATGCCGGGGAAACGGATGGGAATGGAGCCGAAGATGACACCCACCACGATACCCAGGAAGATGGGAACGAGGTTGGGTTTGTTGAGGGCGGCATTGGAGTTGCCCACGATCCTAGCCACCTGCTCGATGTTCTTCTCCGCACCCACGCACACCAGGCTGTCTCCCATCTGGATGTACAGGTCGGGACCGGCTACCAGTTCCACGCCGGCACGCACCACACGGGTGACGCTCACGTCGTAGGCGCTGCGGAAGAGCAGTTCCTTGAGTTTCTTACCGGTGAGCTTGGACTGGGTAACCACAATGCGGCGGGTAACCATGTTGTGGTCTTTCACCTGCCAGTCCTGCAGGTGCATGGGTATTTCCTTGCCAAAGATGATGCGGGTGCGGTCCACTTCCTTCTGGCTGGTGACGATGAGCAGTTTGTCTCCTTTCTCCAGGACGAGGTCGGCCGAGGGGAACAGGATTTCCTCTCCTTTCATCACGCGGGACACCACAAACTCTCCGCCGAACTGGCGGATGACGTCGGTGAGGCACTTGCCAAAGATAGCGGGATTATCCACTTCCACATGCATGCGGCGTGCTTTTTCCACCGTACTTTCCTGGGAGGTCAGGGCTTCCAGTTCTTTCTTATGGTCAATTCTGAAGATGGCCTTGAACAGCACGATGACGGCAATCACGCCAATGACGCCGATGGGATAGGCTACGGCATAGGCCGATGCCAGTTTCTCGGAAGCCTGTCCGGCCGCGAGGGTGCTGCTGCCGCCGGCCACGGCCACATCCATGTAGGTTTGCTGGGCGGCACCCAGACCGGGCGTATTGGTCACGGCGCCGGACATGACGCCCACCATGGTCTTGAGGTCTTCTCCGGAGATGGCCGATATGGCATAGGCCACGCCCACGGCCAGGAGAATGTTCATCACCGCCAGGGCGTTCATTTTCACGCCTCCCTGCTTGAAGGAGTGGAAGAAACCGGGACCGACCTGCAGGCCGATGGAAAAGACAAAGAGGATGAGGCCGAATTCCTTCACGAAGTGGAGGACGTCGAGGTCGGCTCCGAAGCCGAGGTGACCCATGAGAATGCCCAGGAAGAGCACCCAGGTGGAACCCAGGGAAATGCCTTTGACCTTGAAGCGGCCCAGATACAGACCGCCGCCAATTACGAAGGCCAGCAGCAGGATGGTATGGGCAATGCCATACCCGAAGAACAAGTCATGCATAGTTTAATATTCCATTTTCACCACAAAGCAGGACTTACCGTCCACACGCCCTTCCACATACCAGGCATTGCCGTCCCTGAGGCGGAAGAGCTGCACCGCCTCCCCGGCGGTTGTCTCTTTGTTGAAGTTGATATAAAGGTCTTTCATGGGCGCCAGGGCCACTTCCAGCGGCAGGCAGTCCATGGCCCACACTACATAGCGTGCATTGTTGGTGTGGCCGACAATGTCAATATCCGAGTAGGTGACGATGTGCTCCCCGGCGGCTTCGGGCTCGGTGCCTTTCGGGAAAACCACTTTGGGAGAGGGTTCCTCGATGGCGTGGTCTACCTCATAGTCCAGGGCCAGTGTAGCGGGAAGGTCTTCCGGGCGCACGAAGCGGCGCGTACGTTCGTCGATGACCACCCAGGAGCTGGTGGCCGATGCTGCCAGCGCGCCGTCCGGTCCCATGAGCTCAAAGTCACGGAGGTAGAACAGACCGCTGCCGCCCTTGTGCCAGGTGTAGAGCCGGATTCCGTCTCTCCAGCGAAGGGGCTTTTCAAAATGGATGTGAAGGCGGGAAAGGACCCAGGCGATGTGATGGACATGCAGGGTGTCATAGCCGAATCCCAGTTCCATGGCAGCCCAATAGGCTATTTCCTGTGCCAGGTCCATGACGGCAGCCGGACGCATATCCGCGTTCCGGTTGGTCTGATAACAGGGGACACAGATATCCTGACGGAATTTATATCCTTCGCGACTAACAGGTTTCATACACTACTCTTTTGCGCCGCGAAGTTACGACTAATTACGGAGAATGTCAAGTTCTTCCGGAGAATAAAGGAACTGGTCCAGCCACTCCGGCGCTACGTGTCCGAGGACCACAAGGGCTATGGCTGCAATGAGAGCCAGGATGAGGAGTACAAGCACCGTGCGGCCTGTGAAGCGCCAGAATTTTCTCCAGGGAGAGGGTTTGGGATTGGGTTGAGCCTCGATCTGGGCCTTGCTCTGAGCCTCATTCTGAGCCTCAGAGCCCTCCGTCTCGCCGGAGGCTAAAAGATGGGCCGATGCCTCCGGTGAGACGGAGGGCTCTTCGGCTTGCACAGGTTCCGGTTCGGGGATGGGTTCTGGTTCAGGGGTTGGTTCCGGTTCGGGCTCTGGGGTGGATTCCAGGATGGTGGCGAGGTTGGAGACGGCGGTGGCGACTTCTTCGGGGGTTTCCTCGTGGGTCTTGAGGGAGATGGGCTTCAGGCCGAAGCCGGAGGGATAGATATCGAGGTCTTCGTCGGCCACGAAGAAAAAGTGGTTCTCGCGGGTGGCACGAAGGCGTCCGAGCCCGGTGAGGAGGAGGGTTTTTCGCTGCTTGAGAACTTCTTTCATCTCTGTGATGAAGTCTTCGAGGATGCGGGTGGCATCGGCCTCCGACACGTCGTTGGATTTGGCGTAGAGCTGGGCCAGAAGGCGGTCTTCGCCCTGTTTGGGAGAGAAGTAGAGCCTCCGGTAGGGCGGAAGAATGGTGTAGCCCCGGTCCGCGAAGGTGGCAGGTACCAGTTCTGCGACAAAACTGCCCATGCCGGGCAAGGTAACGGTATCATGGTCCATCACCACTTCTTTCAGCATTTTAGCCAGGAGATCGATATCCATTTTATTCTTCACCTCAATTAGATTTACAAAGATAGCAAAAAATTTTTGCAGAAATTCTTTGGAGAATCCAAAAAAGATTGTACCTTTGCAATCCCGTTACACAAGGAACGGTAAAATTCCTCCTTAGCTCAGTTGGTTAGAGCATCTGACTGTTAATCAGAGGGTCGTTGGTTCAAGTCCAACAGGGGGAGCAAAAGGCAGCCAAATGGCTGCCTTTTTTGTTTCATTCCGAGCTTCATTTTACGATCTTAAGCATGATTGGGCCCAAATCCCGCTTAAGTTCCTATGTTTGTAATCGGGATGAGCCCTTTATGGCTCATTCTGGGAAACGTTAATGGCACCACCGCCTCGATATACGATCCTCGGCGGTTACAGCACAAACGCTACGCCGAGCTCTATGGGAAGGCTCGCTCCGCGTTTGGCTGTTGCCGGAAAGGGCATCCCAAGAAAAAAGCTACCGAAAATTTGGTTATTTTGTAAAAGTAAATCGAAGTCAAACCAAATTTACAGTAGCTTATGAGACAACAAAGTAACGAAATTTCGTTCAAAGGACAAAACATCTATGTAGGAATTGATGTTCATTTGAAGAGTTGGTCGGTGACCGTGCTGTCGGAAAACAGCGTGCTGAAGCGTTTTGTGCAGGATCCTGATCCTGGTGCACTGCATAAGTTCCTGACAAGGAACTATCCGGATGCGGAGTACCACTCCGTATATGAAGCAGGGTTCTGCGGGTTCTGGATACACGAAAGGCTGACAGCGCTGGGGATAAACAATATTGTGATAAACCCGGCAGACGTGCCGACCACAGCTGGAGAGAGAATACAGAAAACGGATGCAGTAGACAGCGCCAAGCTGGCCCGCAGCCTGAGGAATAAGGAGTTGACGGGGATATACGTTCCTGACAGCACTTCCCTTGAAGTACGTTCATTGATAAGACTGAGAAGCGCCATCGCAAAGGATATGACCAGGCAGAAGAACCGAATCAAGGCTCACCTGCGATTCCTTGGATATGAGATCCCCGTTGAGTACTGTAACAGGGACTGGCCGAAGCGGTTCATTGTCTGGCTGCGGGAGTTGGATATGAAGACGCAGAGCGGCAGACAGTCGCTTGATTTTATGCTAGACTTGTTGGAGAATCTTAGAAAAGAGAAACTGGATATGACTAGGGCGCTACGAGAGCTATCGCGCACAGAACAGTATGAAAAGCCTCTAGAACTGGTTATGTCCGTTCCCGGTATTGGCCAACAAGTGGGAATGGCCCTCCTGGCTGAGATTGTTGACATTAGACGCTTCAAGAGCGCGGAGAGTCTTGCCAAATATGTTGGACTTGTTCCCATGTGTCATGGAAGTGGAGAGAAGGACGGCGTTGGTGATATCACCATCCGGAAGCATGCATTCTTACGGACACTCATTGTGGAATCCAGTTGGGTAGCCATCAGGCAGGATCCGGCATTGACACTCGCCTTTGAGACTTATTGCACGCGAATGAAGCCATCGGAGGCCATTATCAAAATAGCCCGAAAAATTGTGAATCGCATATACTTCGTGATGAAATGGCAAAAGCCCTATGTTACGAGTGTTGTATCATAGAGAAGAAATAACGTCCTTTCAGGTATACAGACTTTCCGGGGATAGTACTATGACGATCTTGCGGCGTTAACGTCCGCTTTCCTAAGTTTGTACCCCCGCCTTTGTAAACTAATCAAGGAACATGCGGCAAGAATGTCCGCTTTGGAAAGTCTGTTTACCGAAGGATTGTTTATCTTGGAACCGTGCTTCAAAACCGTCCACAAATGTGGATGGCGGTCTTGAGACATACTTAACCTCCTGCGGTGAAAAAGATGACAGGTGGTTAACCTGCTGAATACAAGACGGATATAAGTTAAACCAAATTATTAAGCTTAAAATAAATTTGGATTACAACTGGAAAGATCGTCAGCGCATACGATCTTAAGCATCTTTTACGGCAAATCCTGCTTAAGATTGTAAACGGCACCGGTGGCCGTTATCTTATAAGCCTTCAACTCCTTCTCAAACACGCGATGTCCGGGGCAGACGCTTTCCAAAAGGGCATGGAACGACTTGCCGTGGTTCATGTAACGGAGGTGGCACAGCTCGTGGAGCATGACGTAATCGGCCAGGTGTGCGGGAAGCGCCACCAGCCGGAGGTTCAAGTTGATATTGCCAAGGGATGAGCAGCTGCCCCAGTTACTCACATTGTTCTTGATGAATACCTTATTATATATAAAGCCATGCTGCGCGGCCAGGGCCCGGAGGCGTGGCGGCAGCTCGGCCTTGGCCCGTACGCGGAGCGCTTCCACTTCTGCGTTCACCGGAGCCTTGCGGGGTTTCCGGCGGCGGGCGATGAGCGTGAAGAATTTGCCGGTGATGGGATTGAAGAACAGCCTACTCATCTTCTTCCTCGGGCAGGACAATCTGCTTGTACTGGTTCTTTCTCTTGAGCCAGCGTTCCTTGGCATACTGCTGCATGTCGGTGATGGTGTCGTTCTCGTCAATGATTTCCATGCCCAGGATGGTTTCCATGATGTCTTCCAGCGTAATGATGCCCTGGAAGCAGCCGTAGTCGTCTATGATGCAGGCAATCTGGTCACGGGTTTTGAGGAGGCTTTCCCAGATGTCACCCACAGTGGTATCCTCGTGGAAAGCGGCAATCTTACGCTTGATGGACTTCAGGCGCATGTCAAACTTGTCCTCGGCCAGGTTCTCCAGGACATCGTAGCGCATGACATAGCCGGTAATGAATTCGGGAGAGTCCGAATAGACGGGAATGCGGGAGTTGTGGGAAAGGTCTTCCTGCTTGTAGAACTGCTTGAGCGTCATGTTCTCGGGCGCAATGGCCGCAACTACACGCGGGGTCATGACGTCGTAGGCCTTGATGTCGTCCAGCTTGATGATGTTCTGGATGACCTTGTTCTCGGAATTGTCCAGCACGCCTTCTTCCTCTCCCATGTTGGCCATGGCGCTCACTTCCTCGCGGGAGATGCCAAGGTCGGGGTCTCCGCTCGTGATGGTGTCATGGATTTTATCCACCAGCCACACGATGGGAAAGAGGACGAACACCAGCACCTTCATGATACGGGAGAGCCACAGAAGGCCTTTCCAGTGCGTTGTACCGATGGTTTTGGGAACAATCTCGGAGAAAACCAGGATGAGGAAGGTCATGGCGGCGCTGATGATACCGAACCAGTGGTCTCCGGAGAGCTGCGTGGCCTGATGGCCCACGGCGGCAGCGCCCAGCGTGTTGGCGATGGTATTGAGAGACAGGATGGCAGACAGGGGGCGGTCCGGGTCCTGCTTATACTTCATGAAGAGGGCGGCGTTGCGGTCTCCCTCTTCCTCCTTCATGGAAATGTAGGAGATGGGGGTGGACATGAGCACCGACTCCAGCAATGAGCACAGAAAGGAAATGCCCATTGTCAGAAGTAAATAGATGATGAGTAACGTCATAAATAAGTAATATCCGACAAATTTACCAAATTTTCCGTAAATTTGCATACTATGAACATGGAACAGATCTTAATTCGCATTTCCGGCAAAGACCGTGTAGGCCTTACCGCGGAGGTCATGGCCATCCTGGCCCGGTACGACGCCCAGATCCTGGACATCGGCCAGGCCGACATCCACAGTACCCTGTCGCTGGGCATCCTCATCCGAATAGACGACAAAGCGTCGGGGCAGGTGATGAAGGAACTCCTGTTCAAAGCCACCGAGATTGGGGTGAACATCGGCTTCGAGCCCATCACCGACGACGAATACGAGGCCTGGGCCGGCCGCCAGGGCAAGAACCGCTACATCCTTACGGTCATCGGCCGCAGCCTCAGTGCCGGGCAAATCCAGTCGGCCGCAGAGATCATCGCCCGCCACGGCCTCAACATCGATGCCATCAAGCGCCTCACCGGCCGCATGAGCGTCAAGCACCCGGAGCGCAACGTCCGCGCCTGCGTGGAATTCTCCATCAGGGGCACGCTGGAAGACAAAAGCGCCTTCCAGAAGGAGCTCATGGCCCTTTCCTCCGACAGCGGCATGGATTTCTCCTTCCAGAAGGACGACATGTACCGCCGCATGCGCCGGCTCATCTGCTTTGATATGGACTCCACGCTCATCCAGGCCGAGTGCATCGATGAGCTCGCCCGCCGTCATGGCGTATATGACAAAGTAGCGGCCATCACCGAACGAGCCATGCGGGGAGAGATCGATTTCAAGGAAAGTTTCACCGAGCGCGTGGCGCTCCTCAAGGGCCTTGACGTTTCCGTCATGCGGGAAATCGCAGAGAATCTGCCCATTACCGAAGGCACAGACCGCCTCATGAGCGTTCTCAAGACCTGCGGCTACAAGATTGCCATCCTCAGCGGCGGATTCACTTTCTTTGGAGAGTACCTGCAGCGCAAATACGGCATTGACTACATCTATGCCAACGAACTGGAAATCGGAGAGGACGGCAAGCTCACCGGCCGCTATGTGGGAGAGGTCGTGGACGGCCGCCGCAAGGCAGACCTCCTCAAGCTCATCGCCCAGACAGAGAAGGTGAACATTGCCCAGACCATTGCCGTAGGAGACGGTGCCAACGACCTTCCCATGCTGCTGGAAGCCGGCCTGGGCATTGCGTTCCATGCCAAACCGCGCGTGAAGGAGACCGCCCGCCAGAGCCTGAGCACCATCGGCCTGGACGGCGTGCTCTACTTCCTGGGCTTCAAGGACAGCCACCTGGGAGAGCAGGGCCGGCTCTAACGCCGCCACGACGATCTTAAGCAGGATTTGCGGGGAATTACGCTTTTGTTCGTCAGCACTGACGATCTTAAGCAGGATTTACGGCAAATTACGCTTTTGTTCGTAACGCACACAGAAAATGAAGAGAATTGCCATCATCGGAGCCGGAGCGGCGGGGTGCTACTGCGCCGCGCAGCTTCGTCAGATGAAGGCCGATGCTTCCATCACCGTCTTTGAAGCGGGGAGCAAGCCGCTCGCCAAAGTGGCCATCACCGGCGGGGGCAGGTGCAATCTCACCAACGATTTCGAAGGAATCAGGAGCCTGGCCGATGCCTACCCGCGGGGCGAACGCCTCATGAAACGCGCCCTCAAGGCGTTCTCCAACGATGACACCATCCGATGGTTCACCGCCAACGGCGTCCCCTGCGTCCTGCAAGACGATCACTGCTGGTTCCCGCAGTCGCAGGATGCCATGGACGTTGTCCGCACGCTCCTCAGGGCCATGAAAGGGGCCGATATCAGACTAAACACAAAAGTAACATCCATAAGGCCCACGCCCGCGCGCAGGTACGAAGTCAACGGAGAGCCGTTTGACTGTGTGGTGGTGACAACCGGCGGCGCCCAGCACTTCCCTTTCCTGGAAGGCCTGGACCTCGAAATTGTGCCGCCTGTGCCGTCGCTCTTTACCTTCAACATACCGGACGCGGCGCTGAAGGCGCTGATGGGGCTGGTGGTGGAGGCGCAAATCGGCCTGCAAGGGACGCCCTTCAAGGCCGATGGCCCGCTGCTCATCACCGACTGGGGCCTCAGCGGCCCGGCGACGCTGAAGTTGTCGGCCTATGCGGCGCGGCATCTGGCCAGTAACGGCTACAAGGGGACGGTGGGCATCAACTGGCTCAAGGCCGGCGAGAATGAGGTGCGGGAGGAGCTGCGGGAGGCATCGGCCCGAAATCCGCGGAAGCTGGTGGCGAACACTCCCCTGCTTCAGCAACGGCTGTGGGAGCACCTGCTGGCCAAGGCCGGCCTGCGGGAGGATCTCCGCTGGGGGGAGCTCGGCAGCAAGGGGCTTAATCGGCTTACCTCCGTGCTCACCAACGACACCTATCCGCTTGGCGGAAAGGCGAAATTCCGCGAGGAGTTCGTCACGGCGGGCGGCGTTGGGCTCTCGAACATCGACCTCACAACCCTCGGAAGCAAACGGTACCCGGGCCTGTTTTTTGCAGGCGAAGTGCTGGATATAGACGCCATTACCGGCGGTTTTAACCTACAGGCAGCCTGGAGTACAGGCTATGTTTGTGCCATAAACCTATTAAACACCATATCATGAAAAAATTGCTTTATTTCCTTGGCGCAGTTCTCCTGCTGTGCACCGCATGCGAAAAGAAACAGCCCGAATGGGTCTCCTACCGCGCTTCCATCAACGGAACCGTAAGCGGTGAGGGCATCGCCGAAGCCCTGGCCATCCAGCAGGTCATGAACGACGAAATCGGAAAGTCCCTTACTGGAGAGAACTTCAGCCTCTTCCCCGACACCCCCGAGAATGACGCCGCCGCTATCGCCGCCTGCGACAGAATCTACGCAAAGGCCGGTCACGGTGCAAGTTCTCCCTTCACCATCCTGCTTAACAAATCCTACCCGTCCGCAGATCCGGACAACATCAAGACCATTACCCTGAAAACCTATCAGTTCACCGTTCCCGAGTAAATATGAACGTAGAGTTGATCCTTCTCATCCTCATCGCCGTCGGAGCTGCTGTCTGCGCCGTCTTGTTCTACTCGCAGAAAGTGAAAGCCCTCAGCGAGCTCAAGGCCGCTCAGTCTATCCGCGAGGCCGAGGCCGCCGCGCACGAAAAGGCCCTCAAAATGCAGCAGGACGCCTTTGACAAGCAGCTCGAGGCCGTACGCAACCAGCTCACGGCAGAGACGGAAAAACTCCTCCAGCAGCGCGAGGAGGCCCTGCAGAAAAAGGCCGAGGAAACCTTCCGAAACATCACCGGTCCCCTGGGCAAAGACCTCAAGGCCATGCAGGAGAGCTTCGAAGCCTCCAAACGCAGCCAGGCCGAAGGCTCCGCCACCCTCAAGACCGCCATGGAGCAGGCCGTCAAGCACCTGCAGGACCAGACCACGTCCATCGGCACCAAGGCCGATAACCTCGCGCAGGCCCTCAAAGGCCAGAACAAGATGACGGGCATCTGGGGAGAGACCATCCTGTATAATATGCTGGTGAGCGAAGGCATGGAAGAAGGCCGGGACTTCGACCGAGAGGAAACCCTCCGCGACGAGAACGGCGCCATCGTCCTGAACGAGGACAGCGGCAAGCGCATGCGCCCGGACTACATCCTCCATTACCCGGACAAGACAGAGGTCATCGTGGACGCAAAAACCTCCATGGAAGCGCTCTCGGACTGGTACGCCACCGAAGACCCCGCCCTCAAGGAGGATGCCGCCAGACGCAACCTCGTGGCCATCCGCACCCAGATCAAGAGTCTCTCCGTCAAACGCTATCAAGATTACATCCGCGACGGCTACAAGACGCTGGACTACGTAATCATGTTCCTGCCTAACTATGGCTGTCTGCAGCTGGCCAAGACATTGGCTCCCAATATCTTCCAGGAAGCTTACCAGCAGGGGGTGCTCCTCACCACCGAGGAAACCCTGATGCCCTTCCTCCGCATGATCCGCATCGCCTGGACCAACTACGACCAGGCCCGCAACCAGGAAAAAATCATCAAGGCCGCCCAGACCATGGTGGATCGCGTGGCCGATTTCTCGAAGGCCCACGCCGCCATGGGAGACAAGCTCCACGCCGCCCTGGACGAGTACGAGAAGGTTAGCGCCAAGATCAGTGATTCGGGGAATTCCATCCTTACATCGGCCCGCCAGCTCATCAAGCTGGGCGTTCCAAAGAATCCTAAGAAGCCGCTTCCGGATTCAGAAGAATAAACTGCATGCCGCAGTTGGCCGCAAAAGCAGCGTCGGAGGGCATATCGCCCAGCATGACGCTGCTTTTTGCGTCTATGTCCGGGAACAGCGCCTGTGCCTCCTGGAACATGCCGGGGTTGGGTTTACGGCGGGTATCGGCCTTATCCAGCGCCGTGCAGTACAGCGCCAGGTCCAGCCTTCCGCCGGCCTCCAGGATATCGGCCATCATGTGGGCGTGGATGCTCGAAAGGTCGGCGTCCGTCATGACGCCCTTCCCCACCCCGCGCTGATTGCTCACCAGCACGATGCGACGGAAATGTCCGCTCCACTTGCGTTGTTCCTCCAGCACGCCGGGCATCCATTCCCACATCTCCCAGCTACGGACATAGTCGTCCGGGATATGCTTGTTCAGCACCCCGTCGCGGTCCAGGAACAGTGTCTGCGCATCGGAAGCCATAAGGGCCTCGGACGCACGCTGGACGGCCGCCCATGCAGGAAGCGCCCACTGGGCCCGCCGATAATCCTCCGGTATGCCGATGTCGATAAACCACGCATCTGAGACCACGCCGCCGATCTCGCCGATCGCCGCCCCGGGTTCCAGGACCTCCTTCTCGAAGGAGAACTTCTCCGGCAGGGAGCTCAGGTCCAGCCGGCCGCGGTCGATGGCATAGACGCCGCCGTTGATAAGGCCTTCTTTACAGAATTGTTTTTCTCTAAACTGAGCGATTCTGTGCGTTGGGTTTGCGATGGCAGAAGAAAATTGGTTTTTCGCAAAGCTTTGCGAAAAATAATTTTCTTCTGCCGCAGGCCTTTCTGAAACAGATTCTTCGCTGCGCTCAGAATGACAATTATCAATAACTACCGTACCATAGCGGTCAAAGTCCTTCATGGGCTTGAGGGCCAAGGTAATAGGTTTGTCAAAAGGGATGGAGGAAAGGTCCACCGGATAGAACGTATCCCCGTTCACCACAAATACACGGTCCCCGTGGCACTTCGAAAGCGCCAGCCGAATACCTCCACCGGTACCGAGCGGCGTATCTTCTATGGCAAAATCATAAGAAAACGGCCACTCCCGGCTCTTCACAAAACCGATGATCTGTTCCTTCAGATAACCCACCGAGAAAACCACATGTTCCACCGGATACCGCCCCAGCCACTCCAGCAGATACTCCAGAAACGGCCGACTCGAGCACGAATCAGGCCCTTCTGGTGCTCGAGAGGGTGAATCGGAGGGGTTCGAGCACGAAAACGGCCCTTCTGGTGCTCGAGAGGGCGAATCGGAGGGGTTCGAGCACGAAATAGCCCCTTCTGGTGCACGAGGTACCGAAATTGAGGGGTTCGAGCACGAAACAGGCCCTTTTGGTGCTCGAGAGTCGGTGAGTGCGTCTGTAGTTCCGCAGGCATCGGCCCTTTTTTTTGCCTGCGGAACTATAGACCACTCACCGACGTGCGGGGAGGAGATAGGCGCGAGGCATTTGGGAATTTCGTGGATGACGGAACGGAGACGGGTGCCGAGGCCGCCGGCGAGGACTATAACTTCCATGCGACAGCGCCTTTTTCAGTGAACTGGAACGGAACCACCTTGCCGGGCAGCGCCGACAAAGCCTCCATCACCTCCACGCGACGGGTGGGATCCACCATGAGCATCATGAAGCCGCCGCCACCGGCACCGGAAACCTTTCCTGCAATGGCACCGGCATTCATCGCCACGTCAAACGCTTCCTGGATCATGGGGTTGGTGATGGCATCGGCCATCTTCTTCTTGTCCTCCCAGGCCTGGCCCAGGATGCGGGCGAAGGCGGCCATATCCCCCTGCAGCAAGGCCAGCTTCATGTCGATGGCGCTCTGCTTGATGCGGTGCATGGCCTCGATGGCGACGGTGGAGCCGCTGCGGGTGGCTTTCTGCTGCTCGGCGATGATGGCGGCGCTGGACCGGCTGCGACCGGTGAAATACAGCACCATGGAGCCTTCCAGCTCTTCAATGATCCAGGGCTTCACCCGAAGCGGATTCACAATCACGATGTCCGAAGAGAGGAATTCCATGAAATTGAAACCGCCGAAGGCCGCTGCATACTGGTCCTGCTTGCCGCCGGAGAGGGACAGGTCCTTGCGCTCGATTTCGTAGGCGAGGCGGGCCAGTTCATAGTCTCCCAGCGGGAGCCCCATCCACTCGGCGAAGCACTTGAGAATGCAGACCACCATGGTGGACGATGTACCCAGGCCGGAACCGGCCGGAGCGTCATTGTAAGTGGTAATGGCAAAGCCCGGAGCCGGAACGGGGCCGAAGTCCCGCACGATGCGCGCATAGACGCCGTCGATGAGCGGCGCGCCGGAAGGAGAGCCGATGGGAACCACCGCGTGAACCCCCGCATCCGAGGCCGATACCTTCAGGAGAGCCTCCTGCAAAGGCTCGATGGTGCAGTAGGCCGATAGATTGATGGTGGCATTGAGCACGTTGCCGCCGAACATGTCAGAATAGGGTGACACGTCGGTGCCACCCCCTGCAAGTCCCAGCCTCAGCGGTGCTTTGCTTCTGATAATCATTTTACTGTGCCAGTTTCTCTTCGATGGCAGAGATGCGGTAGGCGGCTTCCGGATAACCGGCGGCCTCTGCCTGCCTGTAATAGACGATGGCCTTCTGGTACATGGCGTTGCGGAAATCGGCCATCTTGCGCTTGTTGCGGCGGAAGCTCATTTCCGGGGCTTCGTCGCCCATGTCTTCGAAGTCCACACCAGCCTGGAAGAGCATCTGGGCCTGCTCGGCAAGAAGTGCGCGCAGGTTGTCCTTCTGGGTATTGATGATGGAATTCTGATTCTCGATGGTACCGCTCTGTTCGGTGATGGTCTGGTGCTGGGCGCTGATGGTCTCGTCCTTCTTCTTGATCTCCGCCTTCAGGGATTCAATCTCGGCTTCCTTTTCGGCGATGACCTTCTTCAGGCTCTTGACCATGCTGCGGAGGGCTTTGTTGTTACGGGTAGCCTTCTCCAGCTCTTCCATGCGGGCCTTGACATCTACAAGGCCGTGTTCGATTTTCTGGACCTGCGTCATACGTGCGGTACCGCGTTCCATATCTGTACGGAGCGTAAGGGTGCTGCCGCTGATCTGGGACAGCTGCATGAGGATACTGTCCACGGCCTGGGCCTGCTGGGCGTATTCCTCGCGGATGGCCTCGGAACCGGACTTGAGGTCCTGGTATTCCTGGGCCAGGGTATCGTATTCTTTTCTGGAAACGAATTTAGGGTCTTCACAGGAGGCTGCAAAAAGAACCGCAAGGGCTGCAGCCAGGGCTATTTTGAAAGTTCGCATAGGGATCCTCCTTTTTCAAAGCTGATAGTGGTTTTCTTGATGGCAGGGGTATAGGTGACGGCGCCGGAGCCCAGTTCCTCGGACTCCACAACGGCGTGTTCTCCCAGTTTGAAGCCGTACAGCACGGGGCCATAGACGGTAATACGGGATATCTGATACTCCCCTGCCGCAATCTGGGTTACGACTGCGGTGGAATAGCGCACGCTGTCATCTACAGTGGTTTTCAGGGTGTAGTTTCCGGGAAGGTCTTCGAGCACGCTGGCGGGCGCCTCGATGGGCAGATTCTTGTTCTTGGGAGCGCAACCGGCCAGAAGCAGGACCAGTGCCGCCGACAGCATGAAAAGTTTACGCATAGTTCGTTACAGTGTTCTATTATTCCACAAAGTTAAAATAAATTTTGAACAAATTTGACAAAAATTGCCTAACTTGCACTACATATTGGATACGCACATGGACAACGACTTCAAGACCTACCTGAAATCACTCATCAAACGATATATCAATATCGGCGACCACATTGATACGGAAGACGCCGCCGAGCGCATCAAGGCCTCCATCGCATTCCGCGGGCCCAACGTCTGGATCCTGGCGTTCGCCATCGTGCTGGCGTCCGTCGGCCTCAATGTCAACTCCACGGCCGTCATCATCGGCGCCATGCTGGTTTCCCCGCTGATGGGGCCCATCATCGGCACGGGCCTCGCACTGGGGACCAACGATGTGGACCTGCTCAAATCGGCCTTCCACAACCTTCTGGTGATGGTGATTATTTCCCTCCTGGCGTCCACCGTCTATTTCATCCTCTCTCCCCTGGCGCTTGCCAATCCCACGGAGCTGGAGGCGCGCACGTCGCCCACCATTTACGACGTCCTCATCGCACTGTTCGGCGGCCTGGCGGGTATCCTGGAGAACAGCCGCAAGGAACGCGGAACCGTCCTGTCGGGCGTAGCCATCGCCACGGCCCTCATGCCGCCGCTGTGCACTGCCGGTTATGGCCTGGCCCACGGCAACATGCACTATTTCGTAGGGGCGCTGTACCTGTTTGTCATCAACAGCGTATTCATTGCGCTGGCCACGTATTTCATGGTGATTTACCTGAAGTTCAAGCCGGTGGCCGGAATTGCGCCGGAGCTGGCCGAAAAACGGAGAAAAATCATCACGGGCATCCTCATCGTCGTGCTCATCCCCAGCCTCTGGAGCGCTTTCAACCTGGTACGGGAGAACAATTTCGAGCGCAATGCCCGCGCATTCATCGAAGAGAACCGCATGGTGGGACCGCACACCTATGTGTATGACTACAAGGTAAAGGGGCACCACGTCAATATCGACATCACAGGAGAGCCCCTCCCCGACAGCCTCAAGACCGTCTATCTGGAAAAGGCCGCCAAGGCCAAGCTCAAAGCCAAATACATTACGCTTACGGAACATTCCTTCGGCATGAGCCAGGAACAGATGAACACGATTGTAGGCAGAATCTATGCCCGCACGGACGAGCAGATTGCCCGTAACGCCGCTACTATCGACTCCCTGCAGGTCCAGATCCGGCAGCTGCACGAGCAGCTTGAAATGCTGCTGGAACCCGTCCCCGTCCAGGAGGACAGCTTATAGGAGTTCGGCCGATATCAGGGGAAGGAGGGCCTCGTCGGCGGGAAGCCATTTCACGTCGCGAAGGTCGCTCCGGCCCAGCCATCGGGCCGATTCATGCTCGTTGAGATGCATGGCATCCTGCGCAAGGGTGCACATGTAGCAGTGCATGGTAAGGTGAAAGGCTGGATAGTCGTAGTCGATGGTCTTGAGAAGCTTTTCCACGGCAATATCGGCCGACAATTCCTCCCGGATTTCCCGCACGAGCGCTTCCTCCGGCGTTTCCCCGTTCTCCATCTTTCCGCCCGGGAACTCCCACCAGTCTTTCCAGTCCCCATAGCCCCTCTGGGTGGCCAGGATATGGTCTCCCTTTCTGATGACGGCTGCGACTACTTCTATGGTTTTCATATTATGGTGCGAAGATAGTTAAAAAAAAAGAGTGTCGGCCTGTCGCAGGCGGACGCTCTTACTAACCACATAATTAATAACACTAAAACTAATAACCAATAGACTGATTCCGCGAAGAGAACCTTGCGTCCTCAATCCGGATACAAAGGTACGGCAATTTTTTTGATTTGCAAATTTTTTATAAAGTTTTTTTACAAAATTTTTTAAGATTTATGTTAAATCCCTGAAAATCAAGTAAAAGAACATTAGTAAAAAATTTGAACAATTACCGAACCCCTCAGCCTATGCTTATTTGCCGAGTTTCTCCCGCAGATGGCGGATCATATCCCGGGTCATTTCATCCAAAGTGTAAGTAGGTTTCCAGTCCCACTCCTCGCGGGCGCAGGAATCGTCCATGCTGTCGGGCCAGGAAGTGGCTATAGCCTGCCTTACAGGATCTACTTCGTATCTTACACGCAGGTCCGGGATGTACTCGCGGATTTTTGCAAAGAGCTGTTCCGGCTCGAAGCTCATGGACGCAATGTTGAAGGAATTGCGGTGTTTGAGACGGGACGGGTCTGCCTCCATCAGCTGGATGGCTGCATGCAGGGCATCCGGCATATACATCATATCCATAAACGTGCCGGGAGCGATGGGGCAGACGAACTCCTCCCCTTTTACGGCCGAATAATACACTTCCACGGCGTAGTCGGTGGTGCCGCCGCCGGGCAGGGTCGTGTAGGAGATCAGGCCGGGGAAACGGACCGAACGGGTATCCACACCATATTTATGATGGTAATAGTCGCTCAGGAGTTCCGTAGCCACTTTGGTAACGCCGTACATGGAACGGGGACGCTGGATGGTATCCTGAGGCGTACCCACGTGCGGCGTCTCCGGGCCGAAGGAGCCGATGGAAGAGGGCGTGAACACAGCGCAACCCTTTTCACGGGCGATTTCCAGGATGTTAAGCAGACCGTTCATCTGGATGTCCCAGGCCAGGAGGGGCTTGCGCTCCGCGACGGCGGAAAGCAGAGCTGCTAAATTATAAATAGTATCAATCTTGTACTTATCCACGATGGCGGCCAGGCCGGCGGCGTCGCGGACATCGGCAATCTCTGACGGACCGCTTTCCAGCAGTTCACCTTTGGGTTCAGCGCCGGGGATATATCCGGCGACAACGGTGCTGCCGGGCACTTCCCGGCGGATTTTCATGGTGAGCTCGGAGCCAATCTGTCCGGTGGAGCCAATGACTAAAACGTTTCTCATTTGACTGTTAGTTTACAGACTACAAAATTATCAAAAATTCACCACTTATTCAAGATAAAATATGTAAATTTGAAACCACAAAAACGAAAGCCATGTACGGAAAATTTCAACAGCATCTGGCCCAGGAGCTTTCTTCCATCAAGGAAGCCGGCCTTTACAAGAATGAACGGAATATCGCCAGCCCCCAGAGCGCCGAAATCACGCTCGAGGACGGCAGCAAAGCCTTGAATTTCTGCGCCAACAACTACCTTGGCCTCGCGGACAATCCCCGCCTCATCGAGGCCGCGAAGAAAGCGATGGACAGCCGTGGATACGGCATGTCCTCCGTACGTTTCATCTGCGGCACGCAGGATATCCACAAGCAGCTGGAGAAGGCGATATCGGCCTACTTCCATACGGAGGATACCATCCTCTACGCCGCCTGCTTCGACGCGAACGGCGGCGTGTTCGAGCCTCTGCTCACCGCCGAGGACGCCATCATCTCCGACTCCCTGAACCACGCCTCCATCATCGACGGCGTGCGCCTGTGCAAGGCCCAGCGCTTCCGCTATGCCAATGCCGATATGGCCGATCTGGAAGCCCAGCTCCAGGCCGCCCAGGCATGCCGCTTCCGCATCATCGTGACGGACGGCGTCTTCTCCATGGACGGCAATGTGGCCCCGATGGACAAGATCTGCGAGCTGGCAGAGAAATATGAGGCCCTGGTAATGGTGGACGAGAGCCACAGCGCCGGTGTCGTTGGTCCCACCGGTCACGGCGTGGCAGAGCAGTTTGACTGCTACGGACGCATCGACATCTTCACCGGCACCCTCGGCAAGGCCTTCGGCGGTGCCGTGGGCGGTTTCACCACCGGCCGCAAGGAAATCATCGACATGCTGCGCCAGCGTTCCCGCCCGTACCTGTTCTCCAACTCCATTCCTCCGATGATTGCCGGTGCCGCCCTGGAGACCTTCAAGATTCTTTCCGAGAGCAACGCCCTGCACGACAAGCTTGTGGAGAACGTCAACTACTTCCGCGACAAGATGATGGCCGCCGGCTTCGACATCAAGC
>JAEEXZ010000022.1 GCA_016288055.1 Bacteroidales bacterium | reverse complement strand
GTGATCGAGCAGGGCAAGAACCTTCTGATGAACGGTCATAATGTCAATGAAACCGCGCACCTCCTGGGCTACGAGTTCCCGCACCACTTCACCCGTCTCTTCAAGAAGGTGACGGGGATTACGCCTACGGGGTTTCTGGGGAAATAAAAAAGAGACCGCGAGCGTTTCAGCCGCAAATTAAAACGTCGCAGGTGGAACAGCAAAACGTCGCAGGTGGGCAAAAATCTTTTCCACCTGCGACGTTATATGCTCTGGGAGGCCGATTTGCGCTGCAGGTGGTCAACAAAAATGCCCACCTGCGACACTTCATCGTACCACCTGCGACACTTCATCGTCCCACCTGCAACACTTCATCGTCCCACCTGCACTACCCCTGGAAGGAGTAGCCGAAGCCAGCACGGGCCACGAGCGAATCGGCGTAGGGGCCGATCTTCTTGCGGATTCGCGTGATGTTCACATCGACGGTGCGGGGGGTGACGATGACATCGTCCGGCCAGACGGCGGAAAGCAGTTCCTCCCGCGAAAAAACCTTGCCGGGGTTCTCAAGGAAAAGCCTCAGGAGCATGTATTCTGTCTTGGTGAAGGGGACTTCCACGCCGTCAACGGTCACTTGCTTGGCGTCGATGTCTATCTGGATACCCTGGTAGCGAAGACCGTTACGGGCCGCACCGAGGCGGGCTTCCACCACGTTGATAATATAGTCGCCGGTCTTTTCGAATTCGCCCACGAGGTCTGCGTAAACGGTGCCTTTGTCGTATCCGTACAACCGGGCGTCCAGGTTTTCGATATTCTGCTTCTTGAGCGAGTCGCGGCAGGCATTGATCCGGCGCTCAATTTCCTCGGAGAGCGACAGGTCCAGTTCTTCCCTGCGGCCAGAGAGCATTTCGTTCATCCGGGAAAGGGCGTCACCCACCAGCGAGAACATCTCCCGGATGCCTTCTTCCTGCTGGGCGGCGAACTCAATCTTGTTGTCCCGTTTGCGACGGAGGATACGGGCCAGGTTGAAGCAACCATCCCCCACCGACTCCAGTTCCCCGATCTGCCGGAGCATGGCACGGACTTTCTCCTTCGTGTCATCCGACAAGTGGGCGGAACCCAGGTCTCCAAGGTATCGGCCTATTTCATTCTCCATGCGGTCGCTGCCCTCCTCCCCTTTTTCTATGCGGTCATAGAGGCGGGAGAACGCCTGTTCGTCCTTCGCGGCATAAAGCTCCCGGACCAGGGAGAACATGTGCTGGGTCTTCACTCCGAAAACGACAATCTCTTTCTGAGCCTGCAGCACGGAGATTTCAGGAGTCTTCATAATACCGCCGCGGATATACTGCAGACGGAATTCGTCCTCCTCGTCAGACTTGCGGGGCCGGATAATCCTGCAAACCAGCTTCTCAATCTGGGGAATGAACCAGATCAGGATGGCCGTGTTGATGACATTGAATCCGGTATGGAAGGCCGCCAGCGTGAAGGAAAGCAGGGCCGTGTCCTGCTGATGCGCATCCGGGTCAAGTCCCACGATGCTGCAAACCCCTCTCACAAACGGGAAGAAAGCGATGAGCATCCACACCACGCCGAACACATTGAACAACAGGTGGGCCATGGCCGTGCGCCGGGCCTGCGTATTGGCATTCAACGCCGCCAGGTTGGCCGTGGACGTTGTGCCGATGTTCTCACCCATCACAAGCGCGATACCCTGATAGATGGAAATGGCACCCGTCGCGCACAGGACCATCGTGATGGCCATCAGCGCAGCAGAACTCTGCAGGACAGCGGTAAGGATGGTGCCAATCAGAAGGAACAGCAGGATGGTGGCGTAGTTCGTCTTGAAGCTGGAGAAGAAGGCCACGACGGCCGGCTTGCTGGCCAGATCCATCTCCACCCCGGTGTTCTTCAGCAGGACCATTGCATAGAGCAGGAAGCCCAGGCCGATGAGGAAGTCACCGAGATACCGGTGCCGCCGAAGCTGGATGAGCACGATACCCACGCACAGGACCGGCCAGACGATATTGACGATATTAAAGGAAAAACCGGCCGATAGAATCCAGGCCGTGAGCGTGGTGCCGATATTGGCACCCATTATGACCGAAATGGCCTGTGTCAGAGTTAGCAGCGCCGCATTCACGAAGGATACCGTCATCACGGTGGTTGCGGACGAAGACTGCACGGCTACCGTAATAAGAGCACCGGTGGCCACACCGGAGAAGCGGTTGCCCGTCATGGCGCCAAACAGATGACGGAGTTGGGGACCTGCCATTTTCTGCAGGGCCTCGCTGGTCATTTTCATGCCGAAAATCAGGATGGCGATGGCGCCCAGAAGTTTCAATACAATCAGCATATCCAAAAAATTACAGTGCAAAGATACGCACGCAGACTGGATCTCTCAAGGCGCAAAAACAATTGTAACAGAATTTTAACCGTCCAGAACGACATTGTAACCGCCCTGAAACATCAGTATGCGACTTTTACTCCCACTTAACGAAATAGCGGACAATTCGGCCAAGGGAGGTCACGCCCTCGATGCAAATACCCAGGCAACCGTCTTTGGGCATCGGGAAAGTAATGACGTCCGAACGGATGGCCGGATTCCAATAGATCGTCTGGGCCGAAGGTTTATAAGGGGCCGGCCGCTGATACCCCAGGAGCGTAACCTTTTTCTGGTTCAGATACTCCGAAGCCTGCTGCGGGACGAAGTCGCCCTTCTTGGTCGTGATGCTGATGACACCGGCGCCACCCCGGGCACCCCAGATGACGGTCTGGCCCGTCTTGAACACATCGACGCGCTCCACGTCCGACATTTCCACGCAGTCCAGGTCGTAATCCCCTTCCAGAATAACCCCGTCGATGGCAATGGCCGCCGGGAAATCCCCGTAAATGGAAACCGCCGCACGGAGATACGCCTTTTCCTCGCGGATAAAGATACCGGGGACGCGACGGAGGACTTCATGCATGCAAGTGGCCGACATATCGCTGATCTGATTCGGGCCGAAGGAGAAATCGGCCAGGGCCGAAAATCCCTTGGGAGGGTCCACGACGGCGGTGGCCACAGCCGTAGCGGCATCCAGTTCGATGGCATCGTCCGGCCACTCGGGAAAGGGGACGGCCCATCCTTCGTCCCTGTAGCATCGGCCCGACGAAGCATACTCCGGATAAACCGTCTCCTGAATCTGGAGCAAACGCTTGTCATCTGTTCTGAGGACGTACTGAGTTCCTTCCGGGAAATCCAGCCCGTCGAAGACGAACGCCCCGTCCTTGTCCGTCGAGGTAACGGAAAAGATTCCGGCCTGGGGAGAAATCAAGGAAACCTTGGCATCCTCCACGGGCTTTTCCCGCCGGGACGTCAGGACTTGGCCGCAAAGGGTCTGCGTCACTTCACGCTCGAGGGCACCCCTGTCGGCGGCCGAGGTCCCGTAAGGAGGAAGGGGCCGATGCCCACCGTTAAAGACGGATACGGACAAATCGGCCCACTCCCCTTCGAGGAGGCCGGACATGTCCAGTTGCAGGATGGCGCTGTCCCTTTGCGGGGTCAGGCCTAGCCGGATAGGGATATTAAGTGTCGAAAAACTTGAGAACAGGGTCGTATCGGCATTCTCGCAGACAAGATGATGCGGCCGTCCCACCTGGATGTCCTGATAGGAGAAAACCCCGGCCCTGCCCATCCCAAGCGTGTAGGCCCGCAACGAATACACCCCGGATACGGCATCTTCCGGAATGTCCATATAGCCCACATACCGACCCTCCGTCTCTTGGACTTTCACTCTCTTGCCGACCATCACGCCGTCCTTTCCCAATTCGACATACAGATAACGGCTCTGGGCCGTACTCACTTTCTCGTCCATATCCAGGATATAAGCTTTGAAATGGACCCTGTCTCCGGAATGGTATGCCGGCGCGTCCGTATGCAGCCAAACCCTCTCTCCGACTTTCTGGGCACAAAGCGTAAAGTGGAAGAGAAAACCGGACAGGATGAAAAGCACTGTATATCTCATCAATACATCATTTTGGCGTACCAAAATTACATTATTTCAAAAGTTTTAACAATAGTCAGAAAAGGTGATTTTGCCGAAAAATAAGTAAATTTGAGGCATGGAATATCTGTCAAAGCAAAAATATGACGAAATTGCCGCCGAGCTGAACCATCTGATCAGCGAAGTGTACCCCAAAGTGACGGAGGATCTGGCCGAGGCCGCCGCCCAGGGCGACCGGAGCGATAATGCCGGTTACCGTGAGGCCCGACGCATCCAAGGAAAGACCATCAGCCGTATCAAGTTCCTGCAGAAGATCCTGGAGCATTCACGCGTGATCGACCCTAACGTCCTGCCCAAAGACAGAGTCAGCTTACTAAGCATCGTCGAGTTCACGAACCTGAAGACCAACACCCGCATGAAATTCGAGATCGTCAGCCCCCACGAAATGAACCTGGAGGCCGGGAAGATCTCCCTGAAATCACCCATCGGCGCCGCCCTCATAGGCAAGAAAGTCGGCGAAATCGCCGAGGCCGATACCCCTTCCGGCACCCTCCGCCTCCGCATCGACACCATCTCCCAGCCCTAACCCCGTGGGGTTATCGAGATCTGGTCCAAACCAGTGGTGGACCTGATCTTTGCGAAGTATCCCAAGATCAAGCAGTCTTACGACGTGGTAAACAAACTGAGGGCAATCTTCCGCAGCAAGACGCTGACCAAGGACAACCGCCCACGGAAAATTGCAGGTGAGCCATTCAGCAGGCGTTTTTCGCAGAGTGCTCATAACTAGGTTGTTATGCAAAATCCTCCCGGTCATAGCGTCTGGAGGACTTTGCGTTTGTAACTAATATTCAAAGGATTGGCGAAAACAGGGATATCCGGTCGGGGCCACAATCAAAACAACCATCTGCCCCACATTCAAAACACCACACCCAATCTGTATGTACAGTTGGAACGCACTGTGGGGCTATTATTCTGTACATACAGCAGGGAGGAGGGTACGGCCGGGCGCCTGATGGCGCCTAGATTCCCACCGCACCCTCTGATCATCGCAAAGACATCCTTGGCTGCCGTTGCCTCCTGGCTAGGGGACCCAGCACGTGGCCGGTCAAAAAAATGGCATTTTCTTGTCCCGGTAGATGCTGGAGCACGTGCTCGGGCAAAAATACGGCGAAATCTTTCCCCGCCACGTGCTGGGTGATGCTGGCCAGGACCAAATTTGGCGATTTTGGTCCTGGCCACAATCAAAACAACCATCCTGATCCCTCAATAGGAGAGAAAAATTGTAACAGAATTTTAACCGCGTCCGACGGCCCCTTTGAACGTGTAACCGGCCTTCTCAACGGCCTCACGAACAGCCTCTTCGGCAGCAGAGCCTTTGATGGTGAGAGTGTTCCGGGAGGAACTGGCTTTGGCCGATTCTACACCGGGCACATCCTCCACGGCACGGCAGACGGCCGCCTCGCAGTGGCTGCAGTGCATGCCTTCGACAGTATAAACGGCCGTATTGGGATCATCGGCCTTTTTGGATGTAAAGCGTTCGAACAGTTTCATAACGAGAGCGAAAAAGATGAGGGCAGTTAAGACAATGGCACAAATGAGCTTGAACGGGCCGGGAAGCATCGCCTCCGCCGGGCAGCAGGGGTCGGCCGCCACAAACGGCCTGGCAGTAAGGCCGATGGCGTTCACCACAAGGCCGAAGAGAATGGAAAAGCCCACGATGACCAGCAGGTAAATCCACGTAAAGCGCCTTCCCATGGCCTTTCGGACCACCAGGATAGAAGCAAGGTTCACGGCCGGTCCGGCCATCAGCATCACCAGCGCAGCACCCGGAGAGAGGCCTTTCATCATTAGCGCCGCCGCGACAGGGATGCTGCCGGTGGAGCAGATGTACATCGGCACGGCGACAATCAGGATTACCAGCATCTGCAGCAGCGGCTGACTGCCGAAGTGCAGGAAGAATTCATCGGGGATGGCCACCTGGATGAGCGCAGCCACCAGCAGGCCCACGACCAGCCTTCCGCCGATATCCTGGATCATCTTGAAATAGGCGTATTTCAGTACGCGGAAGAGCTTGCTGCCCGTCTCCACGTCGCAGGAGGAAGCATGCCAGGAGGCGTCGTCTTCCTCGGGAACCAGCCTGTTCACCAGCAACCCGCCGCAGACACCCGTGACGAGCGCCGCAACCGGCCGGACGAGAGCAAAGCCCAGTCCCAGGAGCGAGAATGTAGCCAGGATGGAATCGATGCCCGTCTGAGGCGTAGCAATCAAGAAAGAGGCCACAGCCCCTTTGGATGCCTTTTCATTGCGAAGGCCGATGGCGGTAGGTATCACCCCGCAGGAGCAAAGCGGCAGCGGAATACCAAGCAGGGCAGCCCACAGGACTGCCCGCTTGTTATCCTTCGAAAGATATTTCCGATAGAATCCCTGCGGCACGAACACATGAAGGACGCCTGCGATAAGAAAGCCCAGCAACAAGTACGGAGCCATCTCGCAGACTACATTCAGGAGTGACAACAGGTATTCACGCATATACCCTGCAAAGTTAGTATTTTTAAAGATTCCATTCAAGGGAACCTTGCTGGAGATCCTGCATCCGCTTGTAGAAGCCTCCGGAGGCGGTAAGGGCGGCAGGCGTTCCGCACTCATCCACTTTCCCGTCCTTCAGGACGACAATCTTGTCGGCCCCGGCTACGGTGCGCATGCGGTGGGCGATGATAATCACCGTCTTGTCCTTGACCAGACGGGAAAGCGACTCCTGGATAAATGTCTCGTTCTCCACGTCCAGGGAGGCAGTTGCCTCGTCCAGCAGAATAATAGGAGCGTCCTTCAGGAAAGCCCGGGCGATGGAGATACGCTGCCGTTCCCCTCCGGACAATTCGCCGCCGTTCTCCCCTATCAGGCTGTTCCATCCGTCCGGGAGTTTCTCGGCAAAGGCATCCACGTGGGCAAGCCGCGCGGCGGCGATCACCTCCTCGTCGGTAGCATCCTTTCGGCCGATACGGATATTCTCCAGCACAGTATTGTTGAACAGCGTCACATCCTGGAACACGATGGAATACAGGCCCATCAGTGTCTCCGGGTCTATCCGGGAGATATCCATCCCGCCCACGGTAATGGTGCCGGAAGGGATGTCCCAGAAGCGGGAGGCCAGGCGGGAGATGGTCGTCTTGCCGGAACCGGAAGGGCCGATCAGTGCCGTCACCTCCCCCTGCTTCGCCGTAAACGACACCCCGTCCAGGACCGTCTCGGACGTATCATAAGCGAAACGGACATCCTTGAACTCGATATCGTATCCCTTGTTGGAAAGGGTTTCCACGCCCAGCTGCTCCTCATGATTGAGGATCTCATCCATGCGCTCGGACTGAACGCCCAGCGAAACGACGGCGCCCAGGTTGATGAGCGAGCCGGCCATCGGGTCGTACAGGCGAGACGCCACCAGAAGGAACATAAAGAACGTGACAAGATCCAGGCTTCCGGCCGAAAGCAGCAAAGCTCCTACCAGCGCGATGGTGGCGACACCAAGCCGCAGAATCATCTGCCCGCTTACGACGAAGAGGGCTACGGCCAGCTCGGCCTCGATGGCCCGTTTCTCCACAAGGTCGATACGCGGCCAAAGGCACTGCAGGTATTTAGCCTCGGCGTCATTGGCCCGTATGTCCTGGAACGTTTCCAACCCTTCCTGGATGCTGTCTGCCAGCGCCACCCTTGCCTGCTCGCTGCGGCGGTTGAAGCGGTTCTGGAACTTCGAGGAGAAAAGCACGATGCCGATAGCGATGGGAATCACCCACACGGCGGCAAGCGCCATCCTCCAGTCGAAGAAGAAAAGGCTTATGCCGATGAGCGTCGTCGAAATCATCGAGCCGATGAGTTCCGGCACCCAGTGGGACGTTCCTGTCTCGATGACGGCAGCATCGGCCATGATGGTGCTGGTGAGGTCTGCCAGATCCTTCTTGCCGAAGAAGGACAGCGGCAGGCGGCGCAGTTTCTCTGCCAGGGAGATTCTGCGGCGACCGCTTTCCTGATAGACGGAAACGAACTGAAAGTCGTACTTGATGTATTCCATGGCTGCCACTGCCAGCAGGCAGGCAAGCACCTTCCAGATATAATCCCCGGTACTGACCGGTGTCCCTTCCATCAGGTCCTTCACCAGGAAGAACAGCAGTCCCACCGGAAACATCAGGACCATATCCATCGCCGCGCTGGCGAGGCTGGATTTCACAAGATCCTTCGCACCCTGCCGCGTAAGGGCATATTTGTGACGGAAAATTTCTATGATGCTCATTTGATGTTCCATTTAATAGATTCCACATACTGTTTCCACATAGAGGCGTACTTGCCTCCCTTCTCCAGCAGCTCCGAGTGCGAGCCGCACTCCGTCACGCGCCCCTCGTCCAACACGAAGATGTGGTCGGCGCCGGTCACGGAGGATAGTCTGTGGGCAATCATGATGAGGGTCTTTCCCCTGGCGGCCATTTCGGTAAACGCCTGCTGTACGCGGGCTTCGTTGTCCGGATCGGCAAAGGCCGTGGCCTCGTCCAGAATCACCACGGGCGTGTCCTTGAGCATCACGCGGGCAATCGCCACGCGCTGCTGCTCTCCGCCGGAAAGATAGGTTCCTTCTGTGCCGATGACCGTGTCGATGCCTTCGGGGAGTTTTGCCAGGATATCGTCGCACTGGGCCCTGTGAAGGGCATCCAGCACCTCCTCACGCGTGGCGTCGGGCCTTCCCAGCCGGACGTTTTCGAAAATGCTGGTTTTCAGCAGACGGCTGTCCTGGAACACGAAGGAAATCCTGTCCATCAGGTCCTTCTTGCGGATATGCCGGATGTCCACGCCACCCAGAGTGATGGCTCCTTCCGTCACATCGAAGAAACGGGCGATAAGGCTGGCCGTCGTCGTCTTACCTCCGCCGGAAGGGCCCACAAAGGCAATCTTTTCTCCCGGACGGACGGTAAGCGAAACGCCGTCCACGGCGAAGCGGTCGGCCTCCGGATAACGGAAGCGCACGTTATCCATCCGGATCTCATTGTCCTCCGGCAAACGGGCATCGGCAGGATCGGAAAGCGGATCGAGCGACAGGATCCGGCCGGTCTTGTCCAGCGCCTCGGCTACGATCATCTCATTTTCGCTGGCAAACATGATGCGGTTCAGCGTAACGGCGATGGACGGAGTGATGATGATATAATACAGCAGGTCCAGCAGGAACTCCGGAGAATAGGTCCCGTTCTTCAAAACGAAGAGCGTCAACGCGATGAGTACGGCAAAGGAAGCGTTGACAAGCATCGTGTACAGGGTCATCGGCAGGCGGAGGTCAAGCGTATAGGCGATCACCCAGTCCTTGTACTGGTCAATCGCAGCCTTGAAGCGCTTGAAGGAGAAGACCGACTGGCCGAATGTCTTCACCACAGGAATACCGCGGACGTATTCCACAGCTTCGTTGGACATCGCGTCCAGCGCTTTGTTGTATTCGGCCATCTTCCTTCGCAGCGTCGGGCCCGTCATCATGGTGAACATCACAATGATGGCAAGCAGGACGGTAGCCAGGCACAGCAGGCCCATCCGCCAGTCAAACAGGAACATCAGAACGGCCAGCCCGGCCATCGTGGCATACATGCCGGCCTTGTCCGGGAGCTGGTGTGCCAGGTAGGTCTCCGTGGATTGGGTGGATTCCTGTACCCATTTACGCACCTTGCCGCTTCCCAGCGAGTCCAGGAAGCCGATGGGCAATTTCATTATATGCGCCATCAGGGTCTTGCGCATATTGGCCGCAATCCGGAAAGCCGAGACATGCGAACACATGAGCGCGCCGACATAAAATACGATGGATGCGAGGGCAAATGCCACGGCCATCCATCCGTAATGGGCTATGCGGCTGTTATCACCGGCAAGGACATCCCTCAGGATGGCCCAGATGTACAGGAAAGGGACGAGGGCCAGCAACTGGCTGATTCCCGAAATGACCATCGAGAGATAGGTCAGCACCTTTTTTTTACCCGCGTATGCGAGGAGCGCCTGCAGAATCGATTGTTTCTTATCCATAGATTATTTCTTCAAAACGCGCTGCGCCCCTCGCATGGAGAGGATGGCGACAGGTACGGTCAGGACCAGGACGATGATAAGTGCCGGAATGTTTTCGATGATGGGGAGCATCTGCTGATCGTACCCTTGGGGCATTTCTGCAACGGCTGCGGCCAGGGAGCCATCCGTATCGGTCCACCAGTGCGAAGTATAGGCGAAGAAGGAGAAGGCAAAGGGGATAAAGCTCACGCGGATGCCCTTGGCGGTATCATAGCCGAAAGCCCTTCTAAGGATTTCAGACAACGCAGTAAGCATCAAAGTGATAACGACATAGCCGGTATCCGCCTCTCCCGAGACGAGGAACAGGACAAGAATGAATCCGTTCAGCACTGCCGCGGCTCCGAACCCCCGGATAAGCGAACAGGCATAGAGGTAAGGGAACGCGAACAGCAGGGGAAGGAGAGCGCCGACGTATGCATAGCAGGCAGGATGAATGGCTCCGCTGGCAGCGCCAAGGATAAATGTGGCAAAGTAAGCCACGGCAGTCAGGGCAACTTTAATAACTGGTTTCATACAGATATAGGTTAAATAGTGAACATATTTTCATTTTGTTCCCGGATAAAAAAAACGGCCGCCGAGATGGCGACCGTTTGAAAAAAAAGTAAGTATTTTTATCCGCTGCATAAACTCAAATCCGATTTTCGGATGCAAAGGTATTCCATTTTCCCTGTCCGTCCAATACCAATTTATGGCTATTGGACGCACCTGATTTCTACAGGTTCATTTGCATATTCGAAAATATTGTCATACATTTGTATCGCAAACGATACATTAATATGAAGAGAATCCTGTTTGTCTGCCATGGAAATATCTGCAGAAGTCCCATGGCAGAGTTCATCCTCAAAGCCCTGGTAAAGGTCCGGGGCCTGGAGAACGATTATTATATAGAGTCGGCAGCGGTATCGACGGAGGAAATCGGCAATCCCATCTATCCCCCGGCAAAACGATGTCTCTCCCAGCACGGCGTGCCGTTCGACCAGGCCAAGAAGGCCCGCCAGGTAACCCGGGCCGATTATACCCGCTTCGACCGCATCATCTGCATGGACGCTTCCAACCTGCGCCTGATCCGGCGTATCATCCCGGATGACCCTGACGGGAAAATCCATCTTATGATGTCGTACACCGGTGTGGGCCGGGACGTGGCAGACCCCTGGTACACCGGAGATTTCGAGCAGACTTTCCAGGACATCCTGGAAGCCAGCGAGGCAATGTTAAGATAATAATTATATGATATACAATTCCCTTACAGAACTCATCGGCCGCACGCCCATGCTGGCCGTGAACGGCCTGGAAGGCCAGAAAGCAAACATAATCCTTAAACTGGAATACTTCAATCCCGGCGGTTCCGTCAAGGACCGCGTCGCCCTGGCCATGATTGAAGATGCCGAGCGAAAAGGCATCCTGAAAAAAGGCGCCACTATCGTCGAGCCCACCAGCGGCAACACCGGCGTGGGCCTTGCATGGGTGGGCACCGCCAAAGGGTACAAGGTGATCCTCACCATGCCGGACACCATGAGCCAGGAACGCCGCAGCCTCCTCAGGGCCCTGGGCGCGCAGCTGGAACTCACCCCCGGCGCCGAAGGCATGAAAGGCGCCATCGCCAGGGCCGAAGCCATCCGCGACAACACCCCCGGAGCCGTCATCCTGGGCCAGTTCGTAAACCCCGCCAACCCCGCCGCCCACGAGCGCACCACCGGAGAGGAAATCTGGGCCGATACAGAAGGCAAGGTTGACATCTTCGTCGCCGGCGTCGGCACCGGCGGCACCGTCAGCGGAACGGGAAAGGCCCTCAAAAAGCACAACCCCGCCGTCGAAGTGGTGGCGGTGGAGCCGGCTACATCGGCCGTCCTTTCTACGGGCATCGCGGGAAAGCACAGGATTCAGGGCATCGGCGCGGGCTTTGTCCCTCAGACGTACGACGCCGGCGTCGTGAGCCGCATCCTTCCCGTGGCCGATGACGAAGCCGTCGCCGCATCCCGCCTCCTGGCCGCAAAGGAGGGCCTTCTGGTGGGAATCTCCTCCGGGGCCGCCTTTGCCGCAGCGCTGAAGCTCAGCCGCCAGAGCGAAAACGAAGGAAAGACCATCGTAGCCCTTCTCCCCGACACCGGCGAGCGCTACCTTTCCACCATCCTCTTCGATTTCGAAAACTATCCCTTATGAGTCTCTCCCTCAACCGAACCATAGACCATCTCAAGAATCTGATGGCCGGCATGAAAGACCTTGTCTTCCCCCTCTACAGCGATGTAAAGGAGGAAGACGCACTCAGCGAGGTATATAACAGCCTGCGCAGCGCGACGGATTATACGGTGGCCGATGCCTTCCTTCCCAAAATCCCCGAGATCAAGCGCCTGCTGGAGCTGGACGTGAAAGCTATCGCGCAGAACGACCCGGCCGCCAAGAGCGAAAAGGAAATCATCTACTGCTACCCTGCCGTCACCGCCATGCTCTACTACCGCACGGCGCACGAACTGCTGGAACTGGGCGTAGAAATCGTGCCCCGCATGCTCACGGAATATGCCCACAATGTCACCGGAATCGACATCCACCCGGGCGCGAAGATCGGCGAAAGCTTCGCCATCGACCACGGGACGGGCATCGTCATCGGCGAGACAGCCATTATCGGCAACAACGTCACCCTGTACCAGGGCGTCACGCTGGGTGCCCGAAGCTTCCGCTACGACGCATCCGGCAGGCCGATGAACGTTCTCCGCCACCCCATCCTGGAGGACGGCGTCACCGTCTATTCCAACACTTCCATCCTGGGACGGGTAACTATCGGCACGGAATCCGTCATCGGCGGTAACGTGTGGCTAACGCACTCCGTCCCTCCCCATTCGTTCATCGTCCAGGGCCGCGCGCAGGAGTCGTTTACCGACGGAGCAGGAATCTGACGGCCGCCAGCACCAGCATGGGGCCGAGGCCACTTCATTTGCACCCGTTAATTTTAGGCCTAAACCGAGATATTTTAGGACTTATCAAAACCTAAAAACTGTACTTCACCTTCAGCCATACTTCACTGTTTTTCTTGTAGCGCTCGAACATGCCGCCGCGGGCCGCGAACAGGTCGTAACCCAGGATGGCATGAATCTGGTCGGTCACGGCCCAGTCTGCGCTGAAGCGGTTGAACACGCCCTTTTCCAGAAGGTCGGCGTAGGCAAAAGTAGAGAGGGTGAGCGAATTGTTCAGGAGTGCTTTGGAGATACGCAGGGTGCCCAGTGTGGAAGATGCGCTGCCGAAGGTCCTGTTAAGTTGCACGGAAAGGTTCCAGTCGGCGCCGGGATACCAGTCCAGGCCGGCCAGGGCGTTCCCTTGATGGTTGCCGTGGTCGTCCATATAGTCTGCCATCTCTCCCCTGAATACGAAACTTCCAAAGGGAATGGAGACGTCTCCGCCAATGACAGTTTGCCTGTTATACACCAGATGAGCGTCCTCAAGGACAGGCATCTTGGTCCAGGTACGGAGCGCCATGAGCGAGAAGTCCACGCCCCCGAGGTAGCAGCAGAAACGGGCGCCGTACTCGGAATTCGCGAAGGCCCTAATAGGCCGCACTTCCGGCGGGAGGGCACCCACGGACCAGGGATTGGCCTCATCGGTCGGAAGCACGAAGAATTCCGGCACCGGAACGGCCACGGCCTCCAGGCTCCAGGAATCCTGAATGAACTTCACCCGCAGCGCCCCTACCGGGACGCGGATATCATCGTAATCCTGCGCCAGGAACTCCGAGTAGTCCATCGGAGAGATGAGGTCCGTGACACGCAGGCCATCGGCCACTCCCCAGGAGATGATCTGCCGGCCGGCGCGGATATCCCAATGGGAGTTTCCCCACCAGGCATAAGCCTCGCGCAGCTGGAAGCCGGAGCGCTCCGGAATCAGGGCGTTATACACCAGATTGGCCGACACAAATGCACCGGCGCCATCCTTTTCCAGCGAGGCCTCTCCCCTTACACGCGTACGGGAAGACATCCAGTCTCCGGGATTGGAGGCACGGACGGCGTGATAAGTATCTACGAATCCTTTGAACTGAAAGTCCTGAGAATGGAGCGGCATGGCCGCGAGCAGTGCGGCCATGGCTCCTGACAAAAGCCTTTTCATAATCCCTTTTCCAATTTAGCTACAGTGAAAAGGCTCTTGTTCACTCCCATATCATACTGCGGCTTGGAGACGGTAATCTGCGTAGCGTGGCCGTTCTGGACATTCTTCATCTCCATCTTCATCACGGTCCAGAAACCCTGCACCTGCTGCAGTTCGCTCACGGTCATCACCCGGTGCAGCTTGTTCAGCTTGTCGTAGAATTCCACGTAAACCGCCGTGCAGCAATCCTTCCGGATCCACGAGACCTTGCGGCTGTAAACTTCGCGGGTATCTACCGGGATGGATTCCACCACCCAGCAGTCATGGCCGTCCCGCTTCTCCTCGCGAAGGAGCGTGTGCTTGTCGTCGTCCACGCTTCGGCCGCCCATGTCGTCATAGGTGAAGTCGGTGCCCATGAAATAGTCCGTCTTGGAAGAGGAACCGCTGATACGGCGGGTCTTCTTCATGGCAGGCAGGTACAGCCACTTGTCGTCCTCCTTCCCCGCCTGGTCGTAGTCCCAGGTGAGAAAACCCGTTCCCTTCACATCTCCGGGATAGGTGAAGAACATGATCTTTTTGGTGTCCTTGCCCTCGTCCATGGCCCAGGAGACCATCTTCCGTTCGCGTTTGTCGCCGTTTTTCTTGATCAGCGTAAGCTGCATCTCGGCGTAGCGGTTTTCCCCGTCGGGACGGTCTTTAACCTTCTGGATAATATCACGGCCGCTCTGGGCATAGGTCTGGAAGGCAGCCAGCAGAAAAGCGGCCGCTAAAAATAGCTTTCTCATTTTCCAAATACTTTAAAACGTTTGACAAGAAGAGGTGTGATGAACAGGTCTGCAAGCAGGGCCGACAGGATGCCGATGACGGCCAGCACACCGAAGTTGATGCACATGGCGCAGACAGACGTCGCGAAGCAGGCGAACACGGCCGACGTCACGATAGATGTCGTGACAATGGCGACGCCCACTACGCGGAAGGTACGGCGGATTGCCTCGGGATAGTGCTTGGTACGGTCATACTCCAGTTTGGAGTGGTTGATGAAGTGGATGGTGTCGTCCACGGCCATACCCAGCATCATAGGGATGAGCGTAGCCGTCATCATGTCCAGCGGGATGCCTGCCAATCCCATGAAACCACCCACGAAGATGGCGGGCATGAGGTTAGGGATAAGGCCGATGAGGCCCACCCGCACGCTCTGGAAGGCCAGCATGAGGATGATGGCGATGATGAGCACGGAGATGAGGAAGGACTGCATCTGGCCGCGAACCAGATACTGCATCATGGTGGTGTACTGGGGAATGTTACCCACGGCCGTGATGCTGATTCCGGGGAACATCTCGGCGCACTTCTTATTGATGTCGTTCAGCTCGCGCTCCACCTCACCGGAGTTGAAGTCGGAGATTTCCGTCATGATGCGAAGGCGGCGGTAGCTGTAGTCCATCCAGTATTCGGTCTCCGAACCGCCCGCATTCTCGTACAGGACCAGCATCTGGGCAATCTCCTGCTCGGAGTCCGGAATGCGGTAGAAAGCGGGATCGCCGCCGTTGAGCGTCTGGTTCAGGTCCTTCAGGATATCCAGGATGGAGTTGGTACGCTTGGTGAGCGGGTACTGGCCGATGATCTGTTCCAGCTGCTCCAGCTTCCTGAGGTTCTCGGGTTGCTTGGCCGCATCCTCGTCCGGGAACTCCATCACCAGGTCATAGGAGTAGAGGGCGCCCAGTTCGCTGCGGCCCACCGTCAGGACATCCTTCACGTAAGGCACGCGGATACCCATGGTTTTCTCAATGTCGAAGGCGGGTTCAATCTTCCACAGGCCGATACCCAGTCCCACGCACACGATGGTGAAGATGGCCACGATGGATTTCTCGTGCTTGAAGGTGAAGTCGTTGAGTTTCTCCATGGCGTGGCTCAAACGGGTTCCGCCTTCTCCGTCAATACCGGGCTTGGGTTTGCGGTTGCGGCCGAAGGACAGCAGCACAGGAGTGAGCACGAGCGTGGTCAGAAGCACGAAGAGGACCGTGAGGGAGCTGGTCATACCCACGCACTTCATGGGACGGATAGGGATGACCATGAAGGACATCAGGGAAATGAAGGTGGTGAGGCCGCAGAACACGACCGACCAGCCGATCTCCCCTATCGTCTCAACGACGGCTTCCTTTCGATTTCCGTGGATGCGCAGGCGCTGGTTGAAGTAGGAGAAGATATGGATGTTATAGGCGATGGACACGGCAAATGCCAGGATAGCCGGAATCATCAGGACCGTACTGTCCACATACATCTGCGTATAACCGCAGATACCGAAGGTCATGGCCACGCCGCCCAGGACGGAGAGCAGCGGGCACACGATACCCCGCAGCGAACGGGTCATCAGGAGCATCACCAGGATGCAGATGATGGCGGCGATCATCACCAGGCGGCCCATCTCCTCGCCGATGTACACGGTCTTCTGCTGCGTGACGTACGGCATACCGGTCGCCAGCGGGTGAAGGGAGGCATATTTTTCCTGGCCGATGATACGCGACACTTCCTCACCCGTAATGATGTCGGGCGAGACGTTGCCGGTCTTCTTCCACTCTTCTTCCGAAGGGAAGGCGCGCAGCTTCACCAGCGTCCAGGCCTTCGTACCATCCTTCGAGATAAGCTTTTTCGCAATCTGCGGCTTGCTGTAGGCCAGTTTCTTCACCTGGGCCATTTCCGGCGTGCCGTCCCCGGGGATCTCTTCCGGGACAATCTGGACGATTTCCATCCCGTCCTCGGTGCCCAGCATGAACTCCAGGTCCGTCAGGGAGGTAATCTTGTCGGCATAGGAAAGGGAGTCCAGCAGTTCGTTGCCGAGGGCCCGCAGGAGCTCCAGGTTATTATGCGTGAAGTGGTCGTCACAGGTAGTGAGGATTCCCACAAAGTAATCGTTTCCAAACTGGGCCTTGAATTCGTTGGTCTTCACCAGCATGGGGTCCCCTTCGATGAAATAGTCGTCGAAGGATGTCTGCTGTACCATTTTGGACATGCCGGCAAAGGATGCCACCATCACGGCAGCGAAAAGGGCAATGGCGGCCCAGCGCCATTTCAGGAGGAAGGCGGCATACCTTCCGAACCATTCATTGATTTTGTTTGAAGTCATAAAAATTATTTATTAGTGAACAATATTCCGTTTTGTTCTACAAAAAAAACGGCCGCCCTCGTGGCGACCGCTATACTTTCATCATCTTTTTCCATCCCGTGTACTCGAACTGAATGTAATCCAGAAGCACCGACCGGGTTTCATCTTCCGGCAAATCATGCATCAGGATTTCTTCAAGAAGGGTAAACATCCACACATTGTTAAGGTGAATGAAAAAGTCCGAGACCTGGGTATTCATGCCGGGGTATTTGGCCTTCATGGAACGGAACCAGGCAAGCACCATGCGCGTAGCCCTGTTCACGTATTCTTCCTTGAAACCGGCATAGGAAGAGCCCTCCGCCTTCAGGAGCAGGAGCTTCAGGGAAATCCGGTTCCGCTGGATCGCATCCAGATACTCGTTCAGCGTCACCTCCGTGTAATTATCGCTTTGAATAATGGAGATATCGTTCAGGTCCGAGTTGTGATGACGTTCCAGAAGATCTTCCAGCGACTTTGCGGCAGGTTGTACCAGGCAGGCAAAAATGTCGTTCTTGGAAGAAAAATAGCGGTAAAGACTGCTCAGGACCACGCCGGAGCGTTCCGCAATATCACGTGTAGTCGTTTCCCGGAAGCCTTTTTCCAAGAAAAGTTTCCGGGACTGGGTAAGAATACGCTTACGGATATCTGCCTTTAACGTCTGCAAGTGAATAGCTTTTTTTCGAGGTGCAAAGTTACGCTCCGCCGCCCTTATGGGCAATCCCCATTTATTGGTATTATAATTATTGCTAAATTTGCAGCTCCTTAAGAAGAAGAGCATGTCTATAAAACGAATACTGGCAGTACTGTGCCTGGGCGCCTGGGCGTCCCTGTCCCTGAACGCACAAATCACCACCTCCACCCTCAGCGGCCTTGTAACGGAAGGCGGCAACCCCCTTGCCGGAGCGGCCGTCGTGGCCGTACATGAGCCCACCGGAAACACCAGCTACACCTTCAGCGCCGAAGACGGCACCTACCTTCTCACCGGTCTGAGAAGCGGCGGTCCCTACACCGTCACCTTCTCCCTCATGGGCTACGAGGAGGAGAAATCGGCCGGTCTCGTGCTCGCGCTGGGAGAAGAGATGCGCCTGAACGCCAGCCTCGAACCCGCAGAGCTGGAGGCGGCTCTGGTGCTCCAGACCGCCCCCAGGCTCCGGCTTACGAAGACGGGTGCGTCGCGGAACATCTCATCGGCCGAGATAGAGTCCATGCCCAGTATCGGCCGCGGCATTACGGACTACATCCGCATCTCGCCCTACGCGAACGGGCTCAGCCTGGCCGGCGGGGACGGTCGCATGACCAACTTCACGGTGGACGGAGCCAACTTCAACAACAACTATGGGCTCAACAGCAACCTGCCTGGCGGCGGAAACCCCATCTCCATCGAGGCCATCGAGCAGATCCAGCTGGTCATTTCCCCTTATGACGTGCGGGAATCCGGGTTCATCGGCGGCGGCATCAATACCGTCACCAAGTCCGGCAGCAACACGCTCAAAGGGTCCGTCTATAACTATTATTCCAAAGCCGACTGGGTTCTGGGCGCCACACTGGGCGGCCCCGTCATCAAGAACAGACTCTTTTTCTTCCTGAACTACGAGCAGGAGCACAAACCCCTCCAGGTGATTCCCTACCGCGCCAGGAAGGACGGAGAAACGCCCGGCGGCAACATTTCCCGCACCCTTCTGAGCGACATGGAAAGGGTTCGCGACTTCCTCCGAGATACTTATGGATACAATCCCGGCAGTGCCACCGACTTCCCCGGCGACAATGTCAACCGCAAGGCCCTCGCCAGACTGGACTGGAACATCAGCGACGCCCACCGGCTCACCCTGCGCTACAATTACACCCTGGACAAAGTATGGAACGCTCCCAACGACAACTCCTGCGATACGGGCTACCGCCTTACGGGAACCAAGCGTGTGGGACCTCAGTCCATGATTTTCTCCGGCAATATGTACGGTTATAACTGTGAGGTACACTCGGCCTCCCTGGAAATGGACAGCCGCCTTTCCGAACGCATCTCCAACCAGCTGCTGGCCACCTTCACCGACAACCATGAGTACCGCGTCCTTCCCATGGAGCAGCGTTTCCCGCACATCGACATCATGATGGAAGGTGCGCTGGAGCCTTACATGTCCCTGGGCGACGAGCTCTTCTCCCGCTACACGGACTTCACCAACACCGTGGCCAACGTCCGGGACGACATCACCCTATTCCTGGGCTCCCATACCCTTACCGCAGGACTTTCCTACGAGTATCAGCACGTTTCCAACTGCTATATGAGGAACGGCGGTCTCTACTACCGCTACGCCTCTGTGGACGACTTCATCCGGAAAAACGCGCCCGAATCCTTCGCCATGACTTACGGATTCGACGGCGTAGAGCAGCCGGACGACCACATTTCCTATCGGCAGGCATCCCTTTACCTGCAGGACGAGTGGCGCGTCACGCCTTACTTCAAGCTCTCCGGCGGTATCCGGCTGGACGGCGTACGCTTCAACACGGAGGACTTCCAACGCAATGACGCCGTCTATGACCTGAGCTTCCGCGACGGAATCAGGATCGACACGGGCGAATGTCCCGCCACGCACGTGAGCGTCTCTCCCCGCCTGGGCTTCAGCTGGGACGCCCTTCACAACGGCTCCCTCACCCTCCGGGGCGGCACCGGCCTGTTCCTGGGCCACCTTCCCCTGGTGTACTTCATGAACGTGCCCTCCTACGCCAACCTCAAGAAGAACTCCGTGCAGTTCAAGACGAAATACGCCTCCGGGGTCCCCGTCAGCCACGACGCCCGCCTGGACCAGTTCGCCGGCACAGGACTCCTGCGTACAAAAGAGGAAGTCATCGGGAAATTCGGCCTTCCCACCTCACTCGGGGAGCATAGCGTGCCCTTCCAGATCATCGGCGTGGATCCCGCCTTCAAACTGCCCCAGGTCTGGAAAACGACGCTGGCCGTGGACTACAGAGTGCCCGCGGACATCCCCTTCACGCTCTCGGCCGAGGCCATCCTCAACAAGACGGTGAGCGGCGCCTGCGTGGACAACGTCAACCTGGACTTTTCCGACGTCGCCGCGTGGGATCGCTTCCAGGGGGCCGATAACCGCCTGCGCTACCCGGCCTCGAAGGCCCAGGTCAACGAGGGGAAGAGCGTCGCCTACCTGACCAACACCCGCGAAGGATACGGCCTCAACGTGCTCCTGTCGGCCAGCCTCAAGCCGTCTGAGAGGCTCCGCCTCTACGCGGCCTACGCCTACACCGACGCCCGCGAAATCACCGGCTTCCCCGGCACCGACCTCTACTCCGTCTTCACCAACGTCCCGCAGGTGGACGGCCCCGGACGGGCCCGCCTGCAGCGCACGCAGTTCATCGTTCCTCATAAGGTGACAGCCTCCGCGGACTGGGAACCTTTCCACAAGCTCCATATCGGCCTATTCTATACGGCCTACTCCCCTGCCGGATACAGCTACGTCTATACCAACGACATGAACGGCGACGGCGTGGTGGGCGACCTCATGTACATCCCCCGCGACGACAGCGAAATCCAGTTCGTGGACTACAAGGGGACCAGCGCCGAGGAGCAGCGCAGGGCCTTCTGGGCCTTCGTGGACCAGGATCCCTACCTCCGCAGCCACAAGGGCCGATATGCCGGCGCCAACGAGGCCCGCGCCCCCTTCGTCCACCGGATTGACCTGCGCGCCGCGAAGGACTTCGAAACACGCATCGGCACGTTCCAGCTGTCCATGACAGTTCTGAATGTCATGAACATCTTCAATGGCAATTGGGGTATCGAGCAGGTGAACTCCGCCTGCAACGGTTCCAGAATCCTTAACTACGAGGGCACCGATCCGGAGGGACGCCCCCGCTTCTCCATGTACCAGGCCTCCGGCAAAATGCCGGAACACACGTACGAATACCTTCCCACCAGCAGCCAGACCTGGCGCATCCAGCTGGGAATCAAGTATTTTTTCGCTTCTTGTAGCGGAAGTAAATCATGATGTTGCGGATGGAGAAGAAGACGGCGAACTGGCCCAGGACCAGTACCCAGTCGTGACGGATGAGACCGTAGGCGATAATCATGAAGGACCCGGCGACGGCGAGGATCCAGTGGCCGAGCGGCAGGATGGACTGCCTGCGGCGCATGCTGTAAACCAGCTGATAGACGGAACGAACCTCGTAGGTGAACTGGCCGGCGATACCGAACCACAGCAGTTTGGGCGGTACCGCCTCATTGTGGAGGAAGTTCGCGGAGAAAGAAGCGAAATCCTTCGAGATGAGCGCCAGGATAGCCACCGGGAAAAGCGCCTGGAGCACGATCACAAAGCGGGGAACCCGCTTGTACAGCCCCATGATGCCGATATTCCACATGTAGATGTAATAGCTGAGGCTTTCTCCGAAGATGATGGAGAAATCCTTGCGCAGCCATCCGTAAATGTACAGGACGATGGCGCCGATGCTGCTCATCACCCAGTAGATTCCGGGAGACTCCACCCGCTGCGACTTCTCGGACATGTACCACTGCACCACGATGCGGGTGCCGTAGATACCCATGCCGCAAAGACCCAGCAGATACACCCAGACGGGACTGTCCATAGCGTTTAGTCAGAAAGTGCGACGCGATAGAAATGGTTCCATACCTTCTCGCTCATCTCGGGAGAGGCGCAGCGAAGCAGGGAACGGAGCGTATTTTCCGGATAGTCGGAGTGCTTGAGGAAGATAAGGCCGTCCAGGCTGTTGCAGAACAGCGGATCCACATTGAAGCAGGCCACCTTGGCGTGGCAGCTGAAGTACTTGCGGAAAAGGACGGGAAGGCGGTACTTCCCTTCCGAGAGGGCCGACAGCCGATGGTCAAACGCATCGATATCCCCCGCCGGAACATCCTTCAGGAGCTCCTCCGGGTTGGTGCACGCGGGATCCGGCACGAAGGGGTGGTTGTTGGAGACCAGCTTCGACGCGCCCGGCATCGCGAAATCCCGTTCCAGGAAATAGACGGCCAGCGTCTGATAGTAGGAGGGAATGTCTGCGCTCATGCTAACGGGGCCCATGAAATACTCGGCTTCGGGGCAGAAGACCGTGGACATGGCCAGGCCGGCCAGCAGGAACTTCAGGCCGAAGATTTCTTTCTGATACTTGCAGGCGATGAATGAACGGCCCAGTTCCATGCTCTTGGCAAGGAGCGGAGCAATTTCCGGGGAATAATTGAACAGGCTTGCCGTATAGAAGCCCTCAATTCCCTTTTCGCGCATGATCTCCGGACCGAATCCCAGGCGGTATGCCCCGGTGATTTCCCCATTGGGGACATTCCAGAGAATCATCTGCCGATAGTAGGAGTCATATTCGTCGGTGTCCAGCGGAAGACCGGTTCCTTCCCCGATGGCGCGGAACGTTTCCTCGCGGAGCCGGTAGAGCTCCTGCATGAGATAAGGGGCATCGGAAGAACGGAGCAGATACACCTGGTAGTCTCCGCAGGCAAAAAGAAGACGGTCCTTCAAAAGGGCAATCTCTGCACGATACAATTCCGGTTTTACCGGCGCTGCAATAGGTTGTAGGTTAAAAGCACTCATCGTGTGTAATATAGCGTATAAAGGCCGACAAATTTAGCACTTTTCTTGCGAGGAAACAAAAAAAGCCCTAATTTTGTGTCCCGTATTCAAATCACTTCTCACCTTTATGAATTACGGGTTCGACAACGAAAAATACCTAAAAATCCAATCGGAACACATCAAGGAACGCATCGCCACTTTCGGCGACAAGCTGTACATGGAGTTTGGCGGCAAACTCTTCGACGACTTTCACGCCAGCCGCGTACTCCCCGGTTTCCAGCCGGACAGTAAGCTCCAGATGCTCATGCAGCTCAAGGACGACGTAGAGATTATCATCGTCATCAGCGCAGTTGACATCCAGAAGAACAAGGTACGCCAGGACCTGGGCATCACCTATGACATGGACGTCCTTCGCCTCAGGGACGAGTTCCTGGCCCGCGACCTCAGCGTCAACAGCGTGGTCATCACCCACTTCAACGGACAGGCCAGCGCCGAGGCTTACCGCAAGCGCCTGGAGAACATGGGCATCAAGGTGTATTACCACCACACCATCGAGGGATACCCCAACAACGTGGCCCTCATCGATTCCGACGAAGGATTCGGCAAGAACGACTATGTCGAGACTTCGAAAAAGCTCGTTGTCGTGACGGCTCCCGGCCCCGGTTCCGGCAAAATGGCCGTGTGCCTGAGCCAGCTCTACCAGGAAAACAAGCGCGGCATCAAGGCCGGCTACGCCAAGTTCGAGACCTTCCCCGTGTGGAACATGCCCCTGAACCATCCCGTGAACGTGGCTTACGAGGCCGCCACCGCAGATCTCGAAGACGTGAACATGATAGATCCGTTCCATCTGGAGGCCTACGGCACCATGGCCGTCAACTACAACCGCGACATTGAAATCTTCCCCGTGATGAACGCCCTGTTCGACGACATCTACGGAGACACCCCCTATAAGTCGCCCACCGACATGGGCGTGAACATGATCGGCTACTGCATCAGCGACGACGAAGTATGCGCCCAGGCTTCCCTCCAGGAGATTATCCGGCGCTATTACACTTCCCTGTGCAACTTCGCCAACGGAAAGGCCACCGAGGCAGAGGTGAACAAGATCGCCCTCCTCATGAAGAAGGCCAAGATCACCACCGCCGACCGCAAGTGCACCGTGGCCGCCAAGGAGAGGACGGACAAGTCCGGCCTGGCCGCCGCCGCCATCGAGCTGGCCGACGGCACCATCCTCACCGGCGAGACCTCTCCCCTGCTGGGCCCTTCATCGGCCCTCCTGCTGAACGCGCTCAAGCACCTGGCCGGAATTGCCCACAACGTGAAGCTCATCCCCAAGAACATGATTGCCCCCATCCAGAAGATGAAGGTGAACTATCTGCACGGAAAGAACCCCCGTCTGCACACAGACGAGGTCCTGGTGGCCATTTCCATGATGAGCCTCATCGACGAGAACTGCAAACTGGCCATGGACCAGCTGCCCAAGCTCGCCGGTTCCCAGGTTCACTCCACCGTGATGCTCAGCGAAGTGGACCAGAAAACGTTCAAGAAACTGGGTATCGGCCTCACCTGCGACCCTATCCGCAAGATCAAGAAACCGGAGGAAGCTTAGTCCTTCGCGGTGGTGCAGGCATTCACCAGATAAACGATGGAGCGGTACATGATACCGCCATTGGTCGTAAGACCTATTTCACAAGTACGGCTGTTGGAATAACCTTCCTTCACGCCGTGCTTTTGTAAATAGGGCTTGAGTTTCCTCAGTGCATAGGCGTTGAGCTTGGGATGCGTGATGCCCTTGTCTCCGGCGAAGGCGCAGCAGCCCACCTCGTCCGGCACGAACACGTTGTTGGAGCATTTTTTTGCCAGGCCGATGATCACGTCCTTCAGTCCCATCAGGCGCATGGAGCAGGTCACGTGAACCGCCACGGGCGTGTCTGTAGGATGGAAGGCCAGGCGGTCTTCCAGGAAGAGGTGGATGAACTCCGCCGGCTCGTAGAGACGCATGCGGGAGATGCCTTTCCGCATGCGGTGCAGGCAGGGACTCTGGTCGCACAGGACGGGATATTTTCCCTGGGCCGATGCTTCCCAAAGGGCATCTTCCAGCTCCTTCAGCTTCTTGTCGGCCACTTCGGGCATTCCCTTGCTTTCCCAGATGGTGCCGCAGCAGAGATGCTCCATGCCCTTGGGCCAGACAACCTCGTAACCGGCCTTGCCCAAAAGCTCCACCATCTCCTCCGAGAGGGATTTCACGATATCCCTGGGCGCACGGCCCATGGTCTGGTTAAGGCAGCTGGGGAAATAGACCACCTTGCGTTCACTGGCGGGCATCTGTGTCTTGCGCACGTTCACCGGCAGCGGCAGATGGGGAATCACCGGCACCACGCTGTCCAGGGCGATGCCCACTTTCACGAGAGCCTTGGTGCCGCGGAAGTGGTTGGCCACCCAGGCGCCCAGCCAGTTGCCGGCAGGGCCCAGGGCGTTGCGTCTCAACTCATGCGTAAGGTCTGCCCCGTTGATGCCCATGGGGCAGGAAGTGGAGCAGAGGCCATCCCCGGCGCAGGTTACCTCTCCGGGATACTTGTAGGCCCTTTCCAGGGCCTCCCAGGGCTCTCCGGCGGCTTTGCGGCGGGCGATTTCCCGCTGCACGGCAATGCGGGTGCGGGAGCTCAGGGTAAAGCCGCAGGAAACGCAGTTCACTTCACAGAAGCCGCACTCGATACACTTGTTGATCTTGTGATAGATATCGGCCACATCTTCATGCTCCGGTTTAAGTACAGGAACCGTCTTGAGCTGTTTGAGGTAACACTCGGGGTCTTCATTGAAGATGACGCCGGGATTGAGAATTCCCTTCGGGTCCAGGAGCGCCTTGATGCGCTTCATGATGCCGAATGCCTTCTCTCCCCACTCGTATTCCACGAAGGAGGCCATGTTGCGGCCGGTGCCGTGTTCGGCCTTGAGGGAGCCGTCGTACTTGGATACCACCAGTTCAACCACATCTTTGATCATGGCGTCGTAGCGGGCGATGTCTTCTTTTGTTTCAAACGCCTGGTTGATGATGAAGTGGAAGTTTCCTTCCAAAGCATGGCCGTAGATGCAGGAATCGTCGTAGCCGTGGCGGTCCAGCAGGGCCGACAGGTCTGCGGTGGCCTGCGGCAGGTCTTCGATATGGAAGGCCACATCCTCGATGAGGCAGGTGGTGCCTTCCTTGCGGAGGCCGCCCACCGTGGGGAAAATGCCCGAACGGATGGCCCAGTACTGCGCCACCTCCTTCGGGTCCATGGAGAAGCGCACGTCCACGCCGAAAGGCTTCAGGGTGTTTGTGATGGCTTCTATCTGTTCCTGCAAGGCTTCGACGGTCTGGGCCTGGGTTTCCGTGAGGACGGCGGTGAGGTCGGGGACATCGGCCTTTAGGTGCGGGTCGTTCACGGAGAGGAGGCTGCGCTTGTCCAGCAGTTCGGCGGCGGAGATGCTGTTTCCCTTCATGGCCACGACGGCTTTGGCGGCGGTCACGATGTCCGGGAAGTAGATCATGGCGCTGGCCTTGTAGGGAGTGACGGGAAGGGTTTTCATGGTCACTTCCGAGAGGAAGGCCAGCGTGCCTTCGGAGCCCACCATCAGGTGAGCGAGGATATCAAAGGGATCTTCGTAGGCGATGAGGGGCCGCAGATTGAGGCCGGTGACGTTCTTGATGCTGTATTTCCGGGCAATGCGCTCTGCGAGTTTTTCATCGGCCCGCACTTCTTCCCGGAGGCGTTTTATGCCCTCCAGAATTTCCGGATGCGTCTTTGCGAAGGCGTTGCGGGACTGCGGCGACGCGGTGTCCAGCGGGGTGCCGTCGGAGAGGATGATTTTGACGCTTTCGAGGAGTTTGTCGGAGTTGGCGTGCGTGCCGCAGCTCATGCCGGAGGCGTTGTTGCTCACGATGCCGCCCACCATGCAGCTGCCGATGGAGGCGGGGTCCGGGCCGAAGTATCGGCCGAAGGGAGCGAGGTGCTGGTTCACGCGTGCGCCCACGATGCCGGGCTGGAGGGTGACGGTCTTATCGGCCTCGTTGTAGCTCCATTTTTCCCAATGCTTGCCGGCGACGAGGAGGATGCTGTCCGTGACGGCCTGCCCGGAAAGGGAGGTTCCGGCGGCACGGAAAGTGACGGGGAGGCCCTCATGGGAGGCGAGTTCCAGTACTTTGGATACTTCCTCTTCGGAAGCGGCTCTTACGACCACTTTGGGGGTCAGGGAATATTCGCTGGCATCGGTTCCCCAGGCCAGGGTGCGGAGTTCGTCGGTATAGATTCTGTCTGCGGGAAGGCAGCGTTTGACGGCGTTCAGGAAAGATTTCATTGGTTATAGAAAAAAGCATGTAAATATCGCTATAATTTGGCTATTTCACAAGAAATTGCCAATTTTGCGGCTGATTTTATGTGGTGGTTATTCGCATTTCTATCGGCAGCCCTTCTGGGGTGCTACGACTCTTCCAAGAAGGTTTCCCTGGCAGACAACGCCGTCATTCCCGTCCTGTTCCTGAATACGCTGTTCTGCGCGGTCCTGTTCTCTCCGTTTCTGCTGCGGAGCGGCTTCGGCGGGTGGGATATACAAGTATATCTGGTTTTCAAGAGCGCGCTCGTTCTCAGCTCCTGGATGGCGGGATACTTTGCCATGAAGCATTTGCCGCTCACCATCGTGGGGCCCGTCAATGCAACTCGGCCGGTGCTGGTACTCATCGGCGCCCTGTTTATATATGGTGAAAGACTGAACCTGCTGCAGGGCATGGGTGTGGGGCTGGCCATCCTGGCCTACTTCCTCATGCGCCGGACAGGCCGGGCCGAGGGCATCGACTTCCGGCACAACCGCTGGATTGCCTTTTTGATTCTGGCCGTGTTGCTGGGGGCCGCCAGCGGGCTCTATGACAAGTACCTCATGTCCCCCGCCTATTTAGGCCTGGACCGCGAGCAGGTGTTGGGCTGGTACAGCTTCTACCAGGCCGTGATGATGGCCGTGGTGCTTGTTGTCGCATGGCTCCCCCGCCGCGCTTCGAGTACACCGTTCCAGTGGCGCTGGAGCATTCCCCTGATCAGCGTTTTCCTCTGCGCCGCCGACTACGCCTACATGCAGGCCCTCTCCCAGCCCGACGCCCTCATCAGCGTAGTATCCATGATCCGCCGCGGCAGCGTGCTGGTCTCCTTTGCCATCGGCGCCTTCCTCCTCAAAGAGAAGAACCTGAAATCCAAAGCATTGGATCTCTCCCTCATGCTCCTGAGCATGCTATTCCTCTATTTGGGCTCAAAATAGGACCATTTTTTCTTTAAAAATTTTTGGAAAGTCAGAAATAATCTCTATCTTTGCAATCCCAAAACACCACGGTGCTGTAGCTCAGATGGTAGAGCAATGGACTGAAAATCCATGTGTCGGCAGTTCGATTCTTCCCAGCACCACCAAAAATGCCCCTACAGCTATCTGTAGGGGCATTTCTTTTCCAAAATGTGCCTACATTGTGCCTACTTTTTCTGAGAATCTTGCGACGCACATAGAAAAAGCCTGGAGGCACACGTAAAGTGAACTTCCAGGCAGTTGCGTTTATGAACACACCGTATTTGGCGTATCCGCTACAAAGATAGTGGAAAATCCTGAATATAGTTATTTCCACATTTTATATCCAACTTGCCGTCACAAACAAGACGGTAAAAATGACAATCCTCCTCGACAACGGCCACGGCCAAGACACCCCCGGCAAGCGGAGCCCGGACGGCTTCTTCCGCGAATACGCATACACTCGCTTCCTCGCAAAACAGATCCAGGAACACCTGATCGCCCTGGGCCTCGATGCCCGGCTCCTGGTTCCGGAGCTGGAGGATATCTCCCTCCCGGAGCGCTGCCGCCGGGTTAACACACTCTGTCAGGAACTGGGCAAAGACCAGGTACTCCTCATCTCCCTTCACGTCAATGCAGCAGGAAACGGCCGTGAATGGATGAATGCCCGCGGATGGAGCTGCTACACCACCGCGGGACAAACCCCGGCAGACAGCCTCGCAACAGCCCTCTACGAGGCCGCCGAAGACTGGCTCCCTGATCAGAAGCTCCGTAAAGACAACACGGATAGTGATCCGGATATCGAGAGCAACTTCTACGTGCTGCGCCACTCCAGCTGCCCGGCTGTCCTCACCGAGAATCTCTTCCAGGATAACAAAGACGACGTGGCTTTCCTGGAATCCGGAGAAGGCGCCCAGGCCATCATCAATCTCCACGTGGAAGGGATCTTCCGATATCTGCAGCAGTAGTTCCTTTTATATATAAGAATCCCCGGCCGCATCCAACGACCGGGGATTATCATATGCAAAGCAGCTCAAGGCCGCCGGAGACTAACCGTTGCTCAGCACAGCGCTCAGCATCTTTTCACCGCTCTTCTCACCGGTGGCCGTATTCACGAAGAAATACTTGAAGAACACCTTGGGAGCGCCGGCGGAAGGAGCGCCGTTCTTGGCATCGTACTTGGCCTTGATGTCGATGTCCTCCACCGTCAGGTCAAGAGGGCTGTCAAAGGCAGATGCCTTGCTGTAGGCCTTGGAAATACCATTGCCCTGGGGTTCGGAAGCCTGGATAACCAGCTTCAGGTTCTCATGCTGGGCGGGAATGTCGGCCAGCTGGAACGTCATGGCGGCGGTCGTCAGCACCACGGTGGCATCCTCCGGAGTCGGAACACCGGTAAGGGTAGGCACCGACGTCATAATCTGGCCGCCGCAGTAAACCACCCAGTAGTTCAGACGCATGAACAGGTTGGCGCCGGAAATCTTGCCCTTGGTGCCCAGGACAGCGCGGGCCTCGGCAGTGCCGGCCGCAGCATTCCAAGCCAGAATCTGGGCATTGGTCAGGTTCTTCCAAGCCTGGCTCAGCTGCTTGAACACAGACTTCACAGAGGCCTGGAACTCGGTACGGGTGTTGCCACCGTATCCACGGTTACGGATGTACTTACGGCTCTTGACCTTCGCTGCGGTCACGCCCTTGGCGGAGCCAGACATCTCTTCGAAAGCGATAGAAGGAATGTACTTCATAGTTTGAAAAGATTGGTTTTATAGAAAAAGTTAAAAATTAGGTAAATCGCGTAAATCGCTAATAGGCATATACATACTCCGCCATAACGTAGAACAAACCGCTGCCATAAAGAAAGCGGCCGCTCCACCTCCACCGGCACAGATACCACCCGGTCCCGGTACACCAGGGAATCCCGGATAACAATCTCCTTCTCCACCTCCACCGGCAAGGAAACCGGCAGCGTCTCCAGGCTGTGCCTCAGCACCCCGGCGGAAACCACGGCCGAAGACCTGGCAAACTTGTTCTCCAGCACAGACACCGTATCCAGCGTCTCCACCCGCGTCATCTCCACCGGCAAGGAAATCCAGGCCGTATCCGTCACCCGCTCCACCACCGTCCTCACCTCCACCTTGGTGTTGTCCCGGTCCAGAACGGGCCGGGCAACACCGCAAGCGGAAAGAAGTAAAGCAAAAAGTAGAATAGTGGAGGTTCTCATGGTTTGGTTTGTATATCTCTCTCGAGCGCGTCCTTATACTTGGACTCAAATTTCTTAAGCTTCAGGTCAAAACTCGCATCCACTCCAAGAACGGCACCGCACAGCACCAATAGCTCACTCACAATGGATATGGCCGATGACGCTATCTCACCCAGCGGTGGGATGAAGAACAAACACACAGACGCGATGAGCATCCCGCCTGCGAAGCTCGCCACCGCGATGATACTCTGCAGTCGCATGATCTTAATATTCGTTTTCTGACTCATAGTCATTATTCGTTATTATCTCTTACAAGGAAAGCATACACAAACGGTTCGTGGCCAGTGCTCCAGAATCCCGCCACACGACGCTGGTTGCTGAACACCCGGTTCTCGATGTGGGCTTCTGCCATTCCGTCGCACTCGGGGTGGAACTGGTTGCCACCTCCGCAAATAGGGACATCTGCCGTGATGTCTGCAGGCAACTCTTCCAGTGTAGCCTCCCAGAGAGATTCCCTGTAAGCATAGGTGCATCCGGAAATCAACATGTGGATGAACGCCCAGTGTTCGAACACCACCACAAAGGTCTCGTATCCG
>JAEEXZ010000069.1 GCA_016288055.1 Bacteroidales bacterium | reverse complement strand
GAGGACGTCCTCTTCTATCCCATCCCGTCCATCGAGACCGACCTTAACCCTAATATCAAGTAACCATGAAACGCAATATACTTTTCATCGCAATGGGCGCTCTTGTGTTACTGAGCGCCTGCACCAAGAAGCCTTGGGCCGATGTTGAGGAGGGCAGCTGGAACAACGACCGGCGCATCCTGGACATCAAGTTCGCCGGACAGGCCGGCCTGGCCAAGGTGAAGGATGTAGATGCCACCACCGGTACCGTTACCGTCCAGCTGGCTACCAACCTGGTGAGCGACATGTCCAAGGTGACCGTGGAAACGCTGGACCTTTCCTACAAGGCTACTTCTTCCGTCCAGCGCGGCGGCACCATTGACTTTACGGGAGCGGCTCCGGTGATTACGGTGACATCGGCCACCGGAAAAGCCCGTGCCTATACCATCGAGATGACCGAGTTCACCGAGACGCTGGAAGGCAAGTTCGCCATTACCGGCTCCAGAATGTATGGCGGTACCGGTCCCCAGTATGGCGGCTGCTATCTGGTGGATCCTTCTACCAAATCCTGGTGCTGGTATACGGACGAAGGCTTCGGCCCCGCGGCAGAACATGACGATTATCTCGAGTTCACCCTGGATGAAATCCTTCCCGACGGCAATACCACCGGCAAGTGCATGCACTACGGCGGCGTTGACGGCAAGCACTGGAACTGTCTGCTGAAAGCCTCGATGAACAAGAAGGGCGACACGGATATGGACCTGCATCATTTCTATCGTCAGATTCCCGTGGGCGAGAGCACCTGGGTACGCGACTATGTGAACAATACCATCAGCTTCACCGACGCTAACGGAAAGGTTACCATCGGCCAGATGATGGAGGCGGGAGACTATACCATCTACAAGGATGACTCGCGCAATTATACGCTCACCGTTCAGAAGAATGCCCTCGGTTTTAAACTGAGCGGAAAAGATGAATGGGATTCGTCCATCATTTACACCGATTTCGCCAAAATGGCCATCGCTGCCCGCTATTACTTTGCTTTGATTGAACGGGTTTCCGAGATCCCGGCTGCCTCCAAGACCGAAGGCACTGAAGGCAAGAACACCGTCGATCCTCCGGCACCGGCCCCCGTCTTTGACCTGCCCGGTGACTGGAAGGTCCACGAGCTCTGGGTATACGGTGGCTGCAATGGCGGTCTGGGCCGCGACAAGGCCGAGACCAAAACCTGGGACTGGAACAACATCGGAAACGAGATGGACAATATCCTTACGTTTACTCCTTCCGCCGAAGGATCCCTCAGCGGTTCGGTCGTTTACGCACCCGGTGCCGACGGAAAGTACTGGGATTACCGCTGGGTTGGCAAGAAGGGAGATGTCAACGTGAACGAGGACGTAAGCCGTATCTATGCCTGGCTGCCTCATGCCCTCTCTACCTATGTGTATGATCCGGAAGACAAGTCGCAGTCGGAAGGCGGTGTCGTTTCCATCAAGAACGGCCCCATCACCTATGCGGCCAACCTGCTTCTGCCCGGCAGCTATGTATTTCTGGGGCTGAACGCGCTGGAAATCCAGGAAGGATACATGGCTCTGGCCCTGCAGGTGGGCACCACGCCTTCTTCCAATACCTCGTACATTTGGAAAGACTATGACAAGTTTGTGAACAGTCCGCTCATTTACATCATGGTCTTCAAGAAGCAGGTTCCTGCCGAATAGCAATGCGTCGCTATTATTTCATGCTACTTGTGGCGCTCGCGGCCGTACCCCTCTGCCAGTCGTGCAGGGGGGACGGTTCTGCGGGCACAGAACCCCCCGAAGTGAAGACGGTCGAGCTTACTCTGGCCGATCCCGACGCCACCCCGGAAACGAAGGCCCTCTACTCGAATCTCTGGGCTATCCGGGAAAAGGGCTGGATCTTCGGCCATCAGAACGACCTGCTGAACGGCCGCAAGTGGCGGTTCGACGAAGGGGGGTCCGACACGAAGGACGTGTGCGGAGACTATCCTGGCGTTTATGCGGTGGACGTGGCTTCCTTCATGGACGGCCGTGAAGTTCCTCTCCAGACCCTGAGCGAGAACCCGCACAAGCTGCGCACCATCAAGGAAGCGTACGACCGCGGCATGGTGGTGATGGCCTGCATGCACCTCAACAACCCGCTCACAGGCGGGGATTCCTGGGACAATTCCAGCAACCAGGTTGCGGCCGAAATCCTCAAGGCCGGCAGTCCCACCAACGAGAAATTTAACGTTTGGCTGGACAATCTGGCCGCGTTGGCCAAAGATTTGAAGGGAAGTGACGGCTTGCAGATTCCCATTATTCTGCGTCCGTTTCATGAACACGGACACGAATGGAGCTGGTGGGGAAGTACCTGCACCACCGCAGCCGAGTATGTGGCCCTGTGGAAGTTCCTTGTGGACGGGATGAAGGCGCGCGGCGTGCATAGTTTCATCTATGCCATATCGCCCGCCATGAACGGCAAACAGACGGAGAGCGATTTCCTCTACCGCTGGCCCGGAGACGATTATGTGGACTTCATGGGCATGGACTGCTACCTGGGCATTAATAACACGACATTCCTGAACAATCTCAAGTGCCTCAAGAGCGTGGCCGAAGGGAAGAAAAAGCCTTGCGGCGTAACGGAGATCGGCGTGGAGGGCTTCCAGGTGGCCGATTATTGGATTACCAACATTGCTGCTCCCATGGCCGGCCGCAAGATGAGCATGCTGGTTACCTGGAGCAACAAGTACGACCCCATGGGAACCGGAAACGTGTATTATTCCGTATTCCCCGGGCACCCTTCCGAAGAGAGTTTCCGGGCGATGTATGACCGCCCCGACACCTTCTTCTGCGAAGATTTGCCGGACATGTACAAGATGGCCGAAAATGTAATAGTCAAGTAAATGAAAAACTTAGTTTTAGCCGCTGTCCTGGCGCTGCCGCTGCTGTGCTGCTGCGGCGCCGACAAGCAGAATCCCGATCCCGTGAAACCGGAACCGGTGGTGCTTGCGCTGGCCGATACCGAAGCGACGGCCGAAACCAAGGCCCTGTATGCCAACCTCTGGTCCATCCGCGATAAGGGCTGGATCTTCGGCCATCACGACGACCTCATGTACGGCCGCAAATGGTACGGCACCGAGGGCGGCTCCGACACGAAAGACGTGTGCGGGGACTACCCGGGTGTCTATGCCCTGGACCTTTCCGCCCTGATGGACCAGCGCTCCACGGATCCGAAGGAGCAGTCGGACAACGTGCTCCGGATCAAGCTGATTAAGCAGGCCTATAACCGGGGTATGGTCATCACCGCCTGCCTCCACCTCAATAACCCCAAGGCTGGGAAGGGGGATGCGTGGGATAACTCCGACAACAAGGTTGTGGCCGAAATCCTCACGGACGGCAGCGCCACGCAGACGACGTTCAACGGCTGGCTGGACAAACTGGCCGTCATCGCCAAAGGCCTGAAAGGGGCCGACGGGAAGAACATCCCCATCATCATCCGCCCCTTCCACGAGCATACCCAGAGCTGGAGCTGGTGGGGCAGCACCTGCACTACGGAGCAGGAGTTCATCGGCCTGTGGCGGTACTTCGTGGATTATATGAAGGCGGCGGGCGTGCACAATTTCATCTATGCCATCTCTCCCCAGATGGACGGTGCCCGCACGGAGAGCGACTTCCTCTACCGCTGGCCGGGAGACGGGTATGTGGACTTCATCGGCATGGACTCCTACCAGGGTATCAACAACAATGTGTTCGTGAACAACCTCAAGGTGCTTTCTGCGCTTTCGGCGAAGAAGCTCAAGCCCGCCGGCGTTACCGAGACCGGGGTGGAAGGCTTCAAAGTGGCCGATTACTGGATTACCAACATCGCAGCTCCCATGGCGGGCCGGAAAATGAGCCTCCTGGTGACCTGGCGTAACAAATATGACCCGATGGAAAGCGGGAGCCACTATTTTTCCGTGTACCCGGGCCATGTGTCGCAGGAGAGTTTCCTTACTATGTATGATAGGAACGATACGTTCTTCTGCAACGATTTACCCAAGATGTATAACCCAGTAGAAGGAATCACGGTTAGATGAAGAAATTAGGCATTATCCCTTTGTTAAGCCTGCTGCTCGCCGCGGCAGGCTGTTCCTGTCCTGTAACGCTGCGCCTCACCGGAGAGGTCATCAATCCCTATTATATGGGGAACGGCGTGGAATGGGACCCGTACGACGAAGCTCTTTCCTGGGGCGGAGAAGTCTCCGAGGCAGACTGGAATACGCTTTTCTGGCGCCTGGACTTCATGCGCCCGCAGTATGTGCGCTGCATGATCAACAGCCCTTTCACCTATTTTGACGGGACGGGGTTTGACGACGAGCGCAACGCGGCCTACATCCGTAAGCTGCTGGAGTACTGCCAGAGCCGCGGCGTCATGGTGGTGTATGGAGAGTACAATCCGCCCACCTGGGACATGAAGGGATCGGCCGAATGGGTGGAGGCATCCGTGCGGCACCTCAACTGGCTGGTGTCCAAGAACGGATTTACCTGCATCCGCCATTTCGTCATCTTCAACGAGCCGGACGGAGACTGGGCTTCCACGAACGGAGACTTTGCCTTCTGGAAACAGATGGTCCATCTCTTCCGGGCCGAGATGGACAAGTACCCTGCGCTGTCCAACATCTCCATTGCCGGTCCGGACGCCGTGATCGACTATTCCAACCGGGCATCGGCCTACGATGCGCTCGGCTGGCTGAATGCGACGGTGCGCGAGGTCCCGGAGATCGGCATTTACGATATGCACGCCTATCCCGGGCAGCGCTACGTGCGCAGCGGAGAGTTCTTCAAGACCCTGCGCACCTACAAGGAAGCCGTAGGGGACATGCCTATCATCCTGGGCGAGGTGGGCTTCAAGTATTTTGCCGATGAGGCCGACGCCGCCCTCGCACAGGTGTACTGGGCGCGCGTGAAGGGACACCCCTACACGAAGGGCAGCGACTGCAACATGCTGGTGTATGATTATTTCTATGCGCTGGATGTGACCAAGCTGCTCATGGACGTGATGAATTCCGGCTTCTCCGGCGCCGCCGCCTGGATGCTGGACGACGCCATGCACTCCAACGGGGATTCCGGCAAGCCGGAGGACCTTAAAATCTGGGGCATGTGGAACATCCTGGGCAAGGAGGTGTTCGGCAATGACCGGGAGGAGGAAATCCGTTCCTGGTACTATACCTGGAGTCTGATGTGCCGTCATTTCCCCGCCGGCAGCAAAATTATGAGGCTGGAGGGTGAACTTCCGGAGAATGTGGACGCCGTGGCGGCTATCCTTCCGGACGGCTCCTACTCCATCGCGGCCGTGAACTATTCGGACAAGGACCAGATCATCCGCCTGGAACTTCCCACCGGTACTTCTGGCTACATGCTCTCCTGCTACGACGCCGGGGGATTCCGCAGCCACAAAATAATTGGTACGACCTATGAGTTATCGGCCCAATCTTTTGCTATCTTTGCAAAAGAATAACCGATAGACATCCCTTATGAAACTCTCACGTATTTTCGTTCTGCTCTCGGCCCTGCTGGTCAGTTTGACGCTGGAAGCCGGAGAGCTCCGCCTCCATCATCTTTTGTCAGACCATGCTGTCCTGCAGCGGAATTCCGTGATTCCCGTCGTGGGATGGGGAAAACCCGGCGCAACGGTGCAGGTAAGTGCATCCTGGCACAAAAAGCCCATCACTGTCAAGGTAGAGAAAGACGGGTCCTGGGCGGCCGGTATTCCTACGTGGGAGGCTCAGCGTGTTCCCCAGTCTCTGGAGGTCAGCTCGGGGAAGGAGAGAATCATCCTTTCCGACCTTCTCATCGGCGAGGTGTGGATATGCAGCGGCCAGTCCAATATGGAGATGCCTCTGGGCGGCTGGGATCACCAGCGCGTGCAGAACGCCTATGAAACCATCCGGGACGCGGCATCGGCCACGCCGCTTGTGCGTATGTTTACGGTGCAGCGGAACAATGCCGATAAGCCGGCGGAGGATTGTGGCGGTAGCTGGCAGTGCTCCACTCCCGCTGCCGTGCGTCATTTCAGCGCTACGGCTTATCATTTCGGCAAAACGCTGTCGCAGTTCATGCCGGATGTTCCCATCGGCCTGGTAGCTACGGACTGGGGCGGCACGCCCATCGAGGCCTGGCTCAGCGTCGAGGCGCTGGAGAATACGCCCGGGATCGACGTGGCTTTCTCCAAGACGCTTCACTGGGGAGAGGTGACTACGGGCCTGCTTTTCAACGGAATGATATATCCGCTCCGTAATTATCCTGCCCGCGGCTTTATCTGGTATCAGGGAGAGGCCAATCTGGACAATCCGAAGGATTATCCTTTTATTACCGTATCCATGGTCAATGAGTGGCGTGCGCTGTGGCGGAACCCCGACATGCCTTACTATCTGGTGCAGATCGCCCCTTATTCCTATGATGAACCGGACGGCTTTAAACTGCCCGTCCTGGTGGAGAACCAGTACCGCATTCCCACGCTCGTGGAGCACTGCGGCATCGCTTCTACCACCGATATCGGCCATAAGGACTGCATCCATCCTCCGTTCAAGAAGGAGGTAGGGGAGCGCCTGGCATGGCTGGCCCTTGCCAATGACTATGGTTTTGGGGATATCCCCGTGACGCCTACTTACAAGAGCGTATCGTTCGACGGTGCCGTTGCCCGCGTGAGCTTCAACGGGGTATCTACGGTAGGCAACTGCTGGCGTGTGCACGGCCTCCACGAGAAACTGGTTCTGGGCGGCTTCGAGGTGGCCGGCGAGGACCATGTATGGCACACGGCCCAGGCCTCGGTTGACTGGAATTCAAATGACATTCTGGTGCACTCCGACGAAGTCCCGGCCCCGGTCGCCGTCCGCTATGCCTGGCACAATTGGCCCGCCGGCGCCAATGTCGTCACCGACTACGGCCTCCCGCTGCCCCCCTTCCGTTCGGTGGATTGGTAATTGCGGAAAGAAATCGTCGCGGCCGTGCAAAATAGTGGATGGAATAATGCGTTCATTTTTGTATCTTTGCGCCGGACAAAGGTGTGCACGCCCCGTGCCGGGGGTGCCTCAAAAGGGAAGCCGGTGAAAGTCCGGAACTGTGCCCGCAGCTGTGAACTCCTTAACGGTCCGG
>JAEEXZ010000021.1 GCA_016288055.1 Bacteroidales bacterium | reverse complement strand
AGATGTCCTGCTTGCCAAAAGCCGTTTCAATGTGGCGGATGTTCTTGCCGTCGCGGTTAATGGTGGTGTCGGTGCATTCACCGGCAGGATGGCAGCAGCCGGTCCATTTGAACAGCAGGAGCTGCAGGCCAAAGCCGATGACCATGAGCGCCACGGCAATCTGCCACATCATGTTCCAGGAAATGACGTCGCGGGCAGCCAGAAGAAGGAGGACACCCAGGCCGATGCCGATGCACGGCCCCACCTTGTCCTTTTGGTCGGACAGGAGGGCGCAGAGGCAGGGGACAATCACGAAGAGGGCCCACCAGCCTTTGGTGGAGAATTCGAACGGGAGGACTCCGACGATGTTCAGAATCCAGAGGACACCGGCGGTGATAAGGCACAGGCCGATGACAACTTTTCCAGTGTTTTTCATATTGGGGAGTTATTTAATGTATTGCTTGAAGAATGACCACATTTCTTCCGGAACGTCAAGGTCGTTTTTGCCGGTCGAATGCTTTCCGCCCACGATTTCGTAGAGCCGTACCTCCGGGCCGCGGCCCTGGAAGATGTGGCGGATGACGGTGTTCCTTATCTGGGGAAGCGTGTCGCACACTTCATGGGTGCAGTTGTTGGTGCTGGCCATGCGGCCGACGGCGAGGGGGACGGCTACGTACGCGCCCCATCCGCCCAGGTTTTCGGGGTCTCCCTGCCAGTAGGAGGTTTTGTCGACGGTGCCGTGGATTTCCATGAAAGGAATAGGGCCTACGGGCTTGGGACCGGTGTAGAGCCATTCCATGGTGAGGCCGGCCAGCGAGCAGATGGCGTTGAACTGCTCGGGATGCTTGTAGGCCATGATGTAGCACATTTCGCCTCCGTTGGACATGCCGGAGAAGAAGCTGTTCCGGATGTTGTATTGCTTTGTAAGGTAGTCTTTGAGGTGGAGGATGAAGGCGACGTCGTCCTGCTTCCAGCCTTCCTGTTTGGGGTAGCCTACGTTCCAGCCGGTTTTGCCCTGGGGCGCCTTGAGGCCCTGGGGGTAGCAGAGGATGTAGCCGTATTTCCGGGCGGCCGTGAGCATTTCGGGGAAGTAGCCCTCGGCCTTACCTCCGTAGCCATGAAGCATGAACACCAGGGAGCGGTGGGAGCCCAGGCTGTCGGGCACGAAGAGGTAGTATTCGCGCTCACTGCCCGCGTCTGTAAGAGTGTATCTTTGCTGCGCCCGTGTCATGAAGGGCAGGATAGCAAGTAGGCTCAGAAGAACAAAACGTTTCATAGGTTTTAGTTTTCAGAATACAAAAATACACATTTTGTGGGAATAATGTAATTTAGGGTCGCGTATTCGTGGCGGCGCCTTTGTCGGCCGATCCTGTAAGGGGTATTAAGAAGAAAAATGTGTAAATTTGTACTATATTTTTGATGAATGATATGAAACCTATTTCTACTTCCAAGGCGCCGGCTGCGATCGGCCCTTACAGCCAGGCCATTGACAGTGGTGCAGGCCTTGTTTTCCTTTCCGGTCAGCTTCCTATCGATCCCGCTACGGGTGCATTCCCCGAAGGCGGTGTAAAGGAGCAGACGCGTCAGTCTATCCTGAATGCCAAGGCTATCCTGGAGGAGGCTGGCCTGGGTCTTTCCAATGTGGTCAAGACGACGGTCTTCCTGGCCGATATGGGTGATTTCGCGGCCATGAACGAGGTCTATGCGCAGTTCTTCACGGAGCCCTTCCCGGCCCGCAGCGCCGTCGCCGTCAAGACCCTCCCGAAAGGTGCCCTCGTCGAAATCGAGTGCATCGCCGCCAAGTAGTCACCGGTAACCCCGTCATGCCCGACTTGATCGGGCATCTCTTTTTTTCACCGTCATTCCCGGCTTGTTTTTACCGTCATTCCCGGCTTGACCGGGAATCTCTCCCCATCGTCATGCCCGGCCCTGACCGGGCATCTCATCCCCATCGTCATGCCCGGCCCCGACCGGGCATCTCTTGACGTTTCCCCTTCGCAGGTCAGGCTGAAAAGCGTCGCAGGTCAGGGCGAGTAGCGTCCCAGGTCCGCAAAAATCGCCTGACCCGCGACGTTAGAATGCACCAGAGGCCGATTCGCGTCCCCGTTCAGCCCAAAAACGCAGACCTGCAACGCAAAAGCCGTTAACCCGCAACACAAAACCACCTGACCTGCTCCACTCTCAGTCCCGTCATCCCCGTTCCACCTCCATGCCCGGCCCCGACCGGGCATCTCATCCCCATCGTCATGTCCGGCCCTGACCGGGCATCTCTTTTTTTCACCGTCATCACCGGCAGGCGGGAGGTCTGTGTGGTGCCCAAGGGTTCCGTTCCGCGCTGGCGCGCTCCACTTCATCCCTCCCACTGCCTGGCTCGTCCGCAGAGCGAACGGCCAGTCAGCGGGTCCCTCCCTCTCATATGCCGAGGGCGGCCATACCCGTTGGGCACCACACAGACCTCCCGCCTGCCGCCATCCCTATCGATTCAATCATTCCCGGTTCCCAACCTCGTCATGCTCTGATTCTTCCTGTCATACTGAGCATAGCGAAGGATCTATCCAACATACGTCATACCAGACTATTATCGTCATGCCCGGCTCCGACCGGGCATCTCTCCCAACATAGGTCATCCCTTCCTCACCGTCATTGGACCGTTTTTGTTAACTTGTTGAATATTAGACAAATAATAAAACTCCTTCCATCCAGCGAGGAGGGAGGAGATTACGTATTCTATTCACAATAAGCCACTTAATGAAAACGCTCAAACCCCTGGACCTGGTCCAAGGCATGATTGGACGAGGTCTTGGCAACATTTGGACCAGGTCACATTTTACCCGGTGGACCAGGTCCACCACATCGGCCTCCCAGTGGCGTCAGGGGCATTATCGCTGGACCTGGTCCAAGCCCTAAAAAGTGACCAAGTCCAAACACCCCCTGGACCAGGTCCACCCACCATGCGAATCGCAGCGAGTAGCATGCCACTAAACGAAAGTTGCAGCCACTATCATGACATTGTCAGAAAGTGGCTGCAACTCACATATTGTAGCGTGAAAGTCTTACACGTACCATATCGGAGGCTTACGGTCCACGGCATTCTCGATTACCAATACTCAATTTCACGTATTACAGTGCAATGCAATTGCCCTTTGCTTATTTGCCTACTCACAACCCAATTCCCCTGTTCGTCTTCTTCATATTCGTAGATAAGACATCTATTGAACACCTTTCCATACTCATCGACACCGTAGATTTCTTCAGAGATAACTCTTTCTTTAGTATATTCTTCTCTGGACCAGGTTTTTCTTTGCTTGCCCTCTTTGGTGACGAAAGATTGCTGTTTCTCTTTCAATGCAAGGTCCCCATCTGGATAGTGGTAATTCAGTATCTCAATGCATTCATATTTGAAGTCGTCATTAAAATGATGGGCCCTACTAAGACGGCCTTTACCGTCATACTCTTCTCTTAGCAATTCATGATCAACCGTCCCATCATTGTGGCGAATTTCTTTTGTTCTAGTGCATGTCTTCCCTTTATTACTCCATTCGTACCACTCGTCAGAATAGGCTCCATCAGGTTGGTCTTCCCAATGGCAGTGAACTAGATTGGAATCCTCATCATATGTGTACCTTGTGACTACCCGTTTGCCATCCGGGAAGTCATGGGTGGTGTAGACCAGGACACCATTATCATGATCGTAGAAGTGAATAAGTTGCTCGTTACATCTCTCTTCACGCACCTCTTGGCCTTGTTCGTTGCAGAAGAGTTCGGTAATGAGGTTATTTGGGGTGGGAATAGCAGGGGAATCCTTGTCAAAGTAATAGACCCTAACGCGTTTAACATACTTATCCATTAAAAAATTCATTTTTTAAATACTGTCACTTATTTTTGATCTGTCTCTGTGAGTACAAATAATTAGGCAAGTATAGGGGCAGGTGATTATCCGAATGAAGGTTGCTCCGCAGATGAAATCCATAAAGAACAAGAAAGCCCAATGCAGATCCGAATCTCATGATATCCCAAAATGCAAAGCTCACAATCATAGAGGTGATTTTATCTTTGAGTTTAACGACTTTAAAGCCGCAATTAAGGTTATTCAAAGCATGCTAAATTGTCGCAACGTCATTATACCGCATGAAACTTGTTCCATCCTGAACCCAACGGGTAATCTGATATTCAAATTAAAATGCGTTGGTGGATCAATCCAAATTGTGTGGATATGAGCAGTAAAAATAATATAAGCAAGTAGCGCTTCATCTTATTCGCAAATATAATAAAATAGAGATATTATGAGTACTTGTATCTCACGTACTAAAACGGGCATGCTGTTTTTTATTCTCTTTATTGTAATTAGTTTATAATTGTATTATTTTTACAGTCTAAAGGGCATAACCACATACTAGGCATGAAGACAAGTCCTATCGAACGATTCTGTTCAAAAATCGAATTTAAGTATGACTCGATGCTAGAGTGCTTTGATGGCCTTATTGTGAGGAGTAATGGTAAAGAAGGCTATATTAGAGACAGAGGGAACCCTATGGGGTTCCCGTATATGAAATGCATATACGACTCATTAGTTCCAATTACTAATCGTTCTACTTTTCCCAATGGGAAAATAGGCCTATCGCCTTTGCTATTTGAAGTATGCATTGATGGGAAGTGGGGAATACGTACGCCAGACTGTTATTTTGAACTGTATCGGACAGTTTTTGGCGCAGTAAATATCCCATGTGAATATGATAGTGTTATGCTAGTTAATAATTTTCCTGCTGTGGCCATAGTAAGGAGGAGTGTATTAATTAGCTTTTTGAACATTGACACTAAAAAAGAATTTGGCAAGTATAAGGAAGTGTTTCATGTTGTCGCCAATTCATCAAATGTGAACAACCAAGGAATATACTACGCGTGCATTCATAAATGGGATGAAGTAAGCGGGTGCATAGTAGACGGATGCACTTTGATGAAATCAAAAGCAGATATTTTTGATGTAACGCAATGGAAAGTGGTTGATAGAGAAGATTTTCATTGGTGTGTCACAAAAATTGAGGGGATCAACTGGAGAAAAGCTTAGATTAGAAGCATTATGGTACCTTATTTTCCACCCACTAACAATGGGTCGTTTTACATCACTGAATGCAACGGATACTATGGTTTATGCCACGAACAAGGTAAAGTCATATTACCATGCATTTACTATGGCATGTGCTGGGCGAATGACTATTTATGCATTTTCAATGGGGAGAAATGGGGAATTGTCCATCTTCGCGCGATAAATGCGCTCTTCCATGAACTTGAATAGATTGCTCAAAAGGAGTTATGTTACACCGACATATCCCCGAAATACAGCCATTAACTGCGACTCGCAGCGAATAGCATGCAACTTAACGTTAGTAGCAGCGGCTTACCGTTACTCACGGCAAAGTCGCTGCTACTCGCATATGGTAACGTGTAACTTACACGTACTTCCTCGGATGCTTACCAAAAACAAAAGTCGCAGCAACCCAACCGAGCTGCTGCGACAGAATAAAACTATGATTTGTATTACTCGGCGTTAACGCCCCAAATAACAAAACGATTACCAGACGTAGCCGTAACTGTAAGCTCTGTATCGGCAGTGATTCCCTTCAGATCGATACATTTGTAGAAGGTGCTGGATACAGCATCCAAAGTGAACGGGGAGCTATCAGAAACGCCATTGTTGGAAACGATCGAAAAAGAGTTTGTACTGGAGACATTATCATTCGGTGTAATTTCGATAGAGACAGATTTGTTTTTCCAACCAGCAATATGTACATGAAGCTTTGTTGTACCTGCAGGAACAGTTAGTTTCATCGCGCCAGCTGCGTTACTAGTTCCACATTTAATGGCATCATATTGAGTACCATTGGTACTAAACCGTACTTTAGCGGTAGAGGCACTTGAGCCACCAGTAGTTGAGAGAGTAACATTACTCGTATTCTTGCCTGTGTAGTCTTCCACATTGCTAATGGTAATAGTGTATGATGCCTCACCAGCATTGTAGTCGTCATTGCCTGCTGTAGCTGCGGTAATGGTAACAGGGCCACCCACTTGTGAGCCAATTGCTATTTCTCCAGTATTTTCATCAACAAGAACAAGACTTTCGTCACTGCTGGAATACGTCACCGTAAGATTATGCGGATTGCTAAGAACCGGTGTATTGAAACTGGCATTCGGTGCGACCGTGTAGGATGCCGTATCATATGACAATCCAGCACTAGCCTTTGCTACATTAACATTAAACGTGGCGGTCTTTCCCTGATAGGAAACCGTAACAGGTTTTGCATTGCCAGCGTGTGCAAGAACTTCTGCACCGTCAGTGGTAACGGAAGCCGTTACATTTTCGGAAGTGAAGTTATCGTAATTTGCAGTAATAACCGCGCCTGTCATATCCAGCGTTTCCCCAACAGTATAATTAAGCTTCGTAGGTGCCGTAGTTACTTCAATTCCAAGAAGTGTTCTCGCAACATATTCTCTATAGTAGACCTTAACCCAGTTTAGACCGGTTGTATTTGAGATAACACCGTGAAAGGCAGAAGAGCCATCAACGGGAACAATGGTAACCTTTTTCACATCCGAAGTAGCGGTAGCATTCGTCCATGTACTATTTCGCAAATAATTCGCATAATTCTCTGTGGTAGCTTCCGCCTCAATCTTAGTAATCTCCATTCCAGCTGCCGGAGTAAAGGTTAGTATACTACTGGCGTAGAATCTTGTAGACGTCCTAGAGTTAGTTCCTCCGAGATAATTATTAGCAGCTGTGGTTGCGTTATCCTTATCCGCGACCATCGTCGCAACGTTATCCGCCACCCATGTAACCTGATCAGCTGATGCCGCAGAATAGGAATTAGTAGTTAAATCCCAAGTGTAGATATCAATAAGAGAATCATAATTGAACTTAATGTTCTTTACCTTTCCAGCAACAAAAGAAGCATTCTGGGTAAGCGTGATGGTCTTCTCGTATCCATTAACGGTGACCTTGATCTCCTTGGGACTACCTGCAGAAGCAGTGATATCCATCGGTTTGATGCCAATGTAGAACTTCGCGCTTTCGCCAACAGGGATAGCAGCTCCATTTGAAACATTAAGGGTCACAGAGTTGGCGACGTAGTTATTTCCGCTAGCGCTGTACTTAACATCGGAAGGATCTGCAAAGTTTACATAATAAGTACCAATAATGTTCTGGGGCGCATCAAACTGAATCTTTGAAACAGTCAGAGCCTTTGAAGAATTATTAGTGATTTCAAATTCAACGTACGAAGCAAGATGCTTCATAGTTACAGAAGGGGAGGAATCATAGGCAACGCCAGTAGTCACGCCATACAACGGGAAAGCAGAACCAGCCAGATGCGCAGTACTATTGTTACCATTCTGCGTTTGGGCTCCTTCCGCCTTGGTACAACCAATGGTAACAAAGCCAGCATTTAGAACAGCGGGAGATGTTTTAGCCGAAGTATAAGGGTAAAGAACGTACCAGTCATAGGTCTTTCCAGATTCCAGAGCAGAAGCCAGCAAACCGGTAAAACGACCGGCAGCAGCATCAGCAGCGGTAACAGAGAAAGAGCCATCATTTACGTAGGTTGTCGAACCGGCTTCTGCATGATAGACACTCACGGCATCTACACCACCATTCCAGGAAACGTTGAAACCATCAATGGTGGTTTTAGTTACAGGAGAAGAAGCTACAAGCTCAAAAGGAATTCCTTCTTTATTATTGGGCTGAAAAACAGCCTCCTTAGCGCAATTGGTAAGAGACAACGTGGCTGCCAGCATCATCCCTAAAACAAAACATTTTTTCATTTTCATTTCAATTTTAGGGTGACTAGAGGACGAACGGATCATCGTCGTAAGTGATGGGATTAATTGTAGAGCCCGCCACACTCTGGCAAATCAGCCCCTCGGAACGTAGCTCGAGGATGGCTGTAGTTGGACTTTCGTAGTCCGTCTTTTTTTGTTGAATCATAAAGCTAAATTATATTAATAGGTTTGATCGCGACGAAAAATGCCAGGGACGGGGGTCTCTGGCATATAGTGATAACTTGCGCCCTTCGATGTGAGGAGGGTTTCAACGCACGAAAAACGATAACTGGATGAAGTCATGTATCGGTTTAACAGGCAAGTTATGAATAGTCGGTAAATACACAACAAATATAACGATTTAATTCATAGAAAGCAAGACTATTGCATGTCTCTCAGGAGCACTTCAATGCCGGGGAGCTGGGCGGGGAGGGAGGAAAGGTCCGTATTGCCGAAGTGGTAGGGTATCAGGACGCGGGGCTTAAGGATTTTTGCGGCCTTGACGCACTGCTCGACGGTCATCGTATAGGGCTGGTTGACGGGAAGGAAGGCGACGTCGATGTCGGTAATCGAGGCCATCTCCGGAATGTCCTCCGTGTCACCGGCGACATAGATGCGCAGGCCGTCGAAGCTAAGGATGTAGCCATTGTCGCGTCCCTTCGGATGGAACATGGTGCGCCCTTCACTGTAATTGTAGGCGGGAACGGCTTCCAGGCCGATGTTACCCGGCAGGATCCGCGACCCTCCGTTGGAGACGGCCGTGCCTCGGCCCAGCAGCTCCACGCAGCGGGGGTTAGCTACGAACTGCGTCTTGCCATCGGCCCAGAGGGTCTCGATGGCGGCCTTGTCGAAGTGGTCGCCGTGTTCATGGGTGACCAGGATGACATCGGCCTTGGGGAACTGCGTATAGTCGGTGGGCTTGCCGTACGCGCCGACGGGGTCCACATGGATGGTCACGCCCTCGTAGGAGATGGCCAGGGTCCCGTGCTTGATGAGGGTGACGGCGACTTCCCGGCCGCTGTCGGTCTTGAAGGTCTCCACTTTGCAGGGGCTTTGCGCCTGCAGGGTCAGGGGCAGCATGGCGGCGAGGAGAATGGTTATCAGTTTCATAAGCGTTAATGGGTGATAGTCAAAGTATAAGGCATGCGGACGGGGGAGCCGTAGGCGATGGCGGGTTTCCACTTGGGGGAACGCTTGACGATGGCTTCCACCTCGGCGGCGAGGGCGGGGGAGCCGACCTTGCCGAACTGCACCTCCTGTACGTTTCCTTTACGGCCGATGACGAACTTGACGGTCACGGTACCGCTGGGGGCATCGGCAGGAATCTGCCCGATCACCCAGTTCCGGAAGGCTTCCAGGCCCTCCCGGCCGGCCTTGCCCTTGAAGGTGGGCTGCTGGTCCAGGCGGTCGTAGAAGGAGAGGTTGTGCTCGGGGCCGTTGGCCTTGCCCAGGAGGCGGCCGTCCTTCATCTCGCGGGTGGTGCCGCCGTAGATGGTGAAGCGGCCCAGCACGGTAAGCGTGTCACCCTTTTCGATATCCATCTGCTTGAAGGACTCCGTAGGGTTGGAGGGGTCCTGGATGCCGTACACCAGCAGAGTGCCGGTCTTGTCCTTCAGGTAGAAACTGCCGCTGGATGTGCTGCGGATCTTATCCACGACACCCGTCACGGCGTAACTTTCAGTATCGGAAGAGGAGAGCCGGAGGAACTCCTTTACAGTAAGCTGCTTATAGTCCTGCTGTACATTGTGCTCTTCGCCGGGAATCCAGCGCTCGAACTCGACCTTGCCCTTGGCGTTGGACATGCTTACGTGGATACGGTGGTCGGCTCCGCAGGAGACGTCCAGGCGCCGCACGTCGTCGTTCACCAGGATAGGGAAGTCGTTCCCTATGGTGCCGGCGTCGCAGAACATGAACTCATGCAGGTCCGCGCCGATCATGAGGTCAATGCCGGCCTCATTGAGCATGGGAACCATGTGCACGTTGAGCCAGCGCTGCAGCAGGAAATCGGTCTTGTCCTCATGGTCGATCATCGGCACATGAATCAGGCAAATCTTGACCGGAGCGCTCTGGAAGGCCTCTTCCTTGAGGGCTTTGCCGGCCCAGGCGATCTGCTCGGCGAGGTAGTCCTCGAAAACGGCCGCGCCCGCATAGCGCATGGAACGGTCGTCGTGCGTCTCACCGCCGTCGAAGACGACAAAGGCCACAGGCCCCTGCCGGAACGTATAATAGAAGGGAGCAGGGTCGGCATGCGGGAAGACATCGGCCACTAGCCAGGTGTTGTTGCCTCGCCCTTCGTGGTTGCCGCGCGCGAAAAGCAGCGGAAGCCCATGCGTAAGCGGGCCGATGGGCTCCACAGCATACCGCACCAGCGTATCCAGCACGTAGTTGCCGGCCGATACGATGTCCCCGTTCAGGAAGAGGAAGTCCGTCGCGGCGGAGTCCACCTGAGCGGCCAGCTTCCCGTACTTATCGACCTTCATGTGGATGTCGTTGAAGACGGAGAAGCGGCATGTTTCGGCCTCATAATCAAAGGTTTTCACCTGCTCCCAGGGGCCGATGTAGGAGCTGCCGAACTTGGGGTCGCGGGCGTTGGTATCGTCCTCGATGTTCTCCCCATGAAGGCGGTACCTGACCACCTGACCGGGCTGGAGCCCATCGACGGTGATGCTGTGCAGCCGGCGGAAGATGCGCCGTCCGGCGAAGGTGTCATAGAACGTACGGCCGTCCTCGAGTTCGACGAAAGCCGTACCCGGAACTTCACTGGTCCAGAGGACGGTCATCCGGTTTTCGGACATGTCGGAAATCCACGGTCCGGCCTGGATTCCCTGTGCAGAAACGACGCCTGGAACCTGCACACCCATGCAGACTAACACAGACAACAATAAGATGACTTTTTTCATATCCTCAAATTTACACATTTTTTCTGAAACGCAGTCAAGTGCTACGCACCCCCAAACCCTCCGGGGCTTCGCCCGCTTGCATCTAAGGTAAAAAATGAGTAAATTTGTGGGTTTTAACGAAGAAAAGTAATAGATACAGATATATGAACGAATTAGCTGCAAAGTACAGTGCGAAAGAAGTGGAAGACAAGTGGTACGCCTATTGGCTGGCCCACAAGTTCTTTCACAGTGAACCCAATGAAAAACAGCCGTACACCATCGTGATTCCGCCGCCGAACGTGACGGGTATCCTTCACATGGGACACGTGCTCAACAATACCCTCAATGACGTCCTCATCCGTAAGGCCCGCATGGACGGCAAGAACGCCTGCTGGGTCCCCGGTACGGACCACGCCTCCATCGCCACCGAATCCAAGGTCGTGGCCAAGCTCAAGGGCATGGGCATCTCCAAGGAAGACATCGGCCGAGAGGAATTCCTCAAGCACGCATGGGCCTGGAAGGAAGAGCACGGCGGCATCATCCTGCAGCAGCTCAAGAAGCTGGGCTGCTCCTGCGACTGGGACCGCACCCGCTTCACCATGGAGCCCGAACTCTCCGAAGCCGTCATCAACACCTTTGTGTACTTCTACAAGAAGGGCTGGATCTACAAAGGCGTACGCATGGTGAACTGGGACCCCGAGGCCCTCACCGCCGTCAGTGACGACGAAGTCATCCACAAGGACACCCCCAGCCACTTCTATCATCTCAAATACTACATCTCCGACGGCCATGGCAACCCCACCGACAAATATCTGGTGATCGCCACCACCCGTCCGGAGACCATCATGGCCGATGCAGCCATCTGCGTCAACCCCGCCGATGAGCGCCACCATTGGCTGAAAGGCAAGAAAGTGCTCATCCCCCTCATCAACCGCGAAATCCCCGTCATCGAGGACTCCTACGTAGAAATGGACTTCGGTACCGGCTGCCTGAAGGTAACGCCCGCCCATGACGTACACGACTATGAGATCGGCCTCCGTCACAACCTGCCCGTCCTGGAAATCATCGACGACCACGGCAAGCTCAACGAAAAGGCCCAGATCCTCGTAGGGGAGGACCGCTTCGTAGCCCGCAAGAAGATCGTGAAGATGCTGGAAGAAGCCGGCAACCTCCTCAAGGTGGAAGACTACACTTCTCCCATCGGCTACTCCGAGCGCACCAACGCCGTCATCGAGCCCAAACTCAGCGCCCAGTGGTTCCTCAAGATGGAGGACCTGGCCAAGATGGCCCTCGAAACCGTTGAAAGCGGCCGCACCAACTTCGTTCCCGAGAAATATGTAAACACCTACCGCCACTGGATGGAAAACGCCCGTGACTGGTGCATCTCCCGTCAGCTGTGGTGGGGCCAGCGCATTCCCGCCTACTACCTGCCCGACGGCTCCTACGTGGTAGAAGCCACCCCGGAAGCCGCCCTCAAGGCCGCGCAGGCCAAGAACCCCGATATCAAGGCCGATGACCTCCGTCAGGACGACGACGTGCTGGACACCTGGTTCAGCTCCTGGCTGTGGCCCATCTCCGTGTTCGACCCCCAGAAACCCGGTCACCCGGAGCACCAGCCCAACAAGGACCTTGCCTACTACTATCCCACCAACGACCTGGTTACCGGCCCGGACATCATCTTCTTCTGGGTCGCCCGCATGATCATGGCCGGCGAGGAGTTCATGGGCAAGGAACCCTTCTCCAACGTCTATTTCACCGGTATCGTCAGAGATAAGATCGGCCGGAAGATGTCCAAGACTCTGGGCAACTCCCCGAACCCCCTCGACCTCATCGAGACCTACGGCGCCGACGCAGTCCGCATCGGCATGCTCCTTTGCTCCAGCGCCGGCAACGATATCTTCTACGACGAGGCCCAGATCAAACAGGGTGCCGCCTTCTGCAACAAGATCTGGAACAGCTACCGCCTGGTGAAAGGCTTCCAGGTGGCCGACATACCCCAGACTCCGGTCCAGAAGGTTGCCATCGAGTGGTTCCAGGCCAAACTCTCCGACGCAGTAGCCCTGGTGGAAGACCACTACAGCAAGTTCCGCATCTCCGATGCCCTCATGACCATCTATAAACTCTTCTGGGACGAATACTGCAGCTGGTACCTGGAGGCCATCAAGCCCGCCTACGGCCAGCCCATCGACCCCGAGACGCAGAAAGCCACCCTCGGTTTCTTCGAGGCCCTGCTCAAACTCATCCACCCCGTGATGCCTTTCATCACCGAGGAACTGTGGCAGGACATCGCCGAGCGCAAGGAAGGGGAGACCATCATGTATGCCGCCACTCCCAAGGCCCAGGACTACGACCAGAAGGTACTGGACAACTTCGCCCTCGCCGCCGAGGCCGTCAACGGCGTACGCGGCGTGCGCAGCCAGAAGAACATCGGCCCGAAGGAAGTGCTTACCCTCAAGATCAAGGGCAGCGAGTTCCCCGAGGCGGTCATCCCCGTCGTGGAGAAGCTCGCCGGCGTCACTGTAGAGCGCGTGGCCGATTTCGGCAGCGCACAGGGCGTGGGATTCCTCGTCCGCACCATCGAGATGTTCATCGGCCTGGAAGGCCTGGTGAATGTGGCCGAGGAGCTCGCCAAGGCCCAGAAGGACCTCGAATACCAGCAGAAGTTCCTGCAGGGCGTCCGCGCCAAGCTCTCCAACGAGAAGTTCACCGCCCACGCCCCCGCACAGGTCATCGAAAACGAGCGCAAGAAAGAGGCCGATGCCCTCTCCAAGATCGAGAGCCTGGAGGCCAAGATCGCCCAACTGAAGAAATAAAGGAGTCATGGCTACATTCAAGACATCTTTCCCAGTTCGGTATTATGAGACCGATCAGATGGCCGTAGTGCATCACTCCAACTATATCCGTTATTTCGAGATCGCCCGCGACGAGATGATGGTCTCCGTGGGATTCCCCATTGAACGCTGCGAGCAGGAGCTGGGCATCCAGGTCCCCATCGTGAGCGTGGAATGTCACTTCCATTATCCCGCCCGCATGGGCGATGTGCTCACCGCCGTGGCCGAATACGACAAAGTGCCCCTTGCGAAGATGACCATCAAGCAGGCCGTTTACAACCAGGACGGTAAACTCCTGGCCGACGGCACCGTGGTCCTCGGCTTCATCAGCAAGGAGACCTTCCGTCCTGTACGCTGCCCGGAACCCATCATCGCTATTTTTGAAAAACACTTAAACGACCAGTGATATGTTATTAGTTTATCCGCTCATGCTGGGCACATGGGAAATCGTTGCCATCGTCGCTGTCATTCTCCTCATCTGGGGCGGCAAGAAGATTCCCGAGCTCATGAAAGGTCTCGGGAAAGGTGTGAAGAGCTTCAAGGAAGGGATGAACGAGGTGGAGAAGGAAATGAAGGATGAATGAGGCAGAAATGTCCTTCTGGGACCATCTGGAAGCACTGAGAGGTACCATTATCCGTTCGGTGCTTGGCGTCGTCCTGTTCTCCGTCATCTTCCTCATCATTCCCAAACCCCTTTTCAAAGCGGTTCTCTGGCCCACGCAGGAGGACTTCCTCCTGTATCGGCTCCCGGGAATCGACTTTTCCATGGAGCTCATCAACATTGAGATCAGCGCCCAGTTCTTCACATACATGAAGGTGGCGCTTCTCTGCGGTGTGGTGCTGGCTTTCCCTTATATTGTCTTCCAACTGTGGAAGTTCATTTCGCCGGCCCTCTATGAGCACGAGAAGAAAGCGGTCCGGAAGGCCTTCGGGCTTTCTTCCGCGCTGTTCTACCTGGGCGTTACCGTGGGGTATTTCGTCGTGCTGCCCGTTTGCCTGATCTTCTTTGTGAACTTCAGCATCTCGGACACCATCGTCAACACCATCTCGCTCAGCTCGTACATGTCGCTGTTTGTCTCCATGGTGTTTCTCATCGGCATCCTGTTCGAATTTCCGACGGTCATCCTGGCCTTGTCGGCCATGGGCATCGTGCACAGGGACATGCTGCGGAAAGGCCGGCGCTACGCCGTGGTGGCGGTGCTCATCCTGGCGGCCTTCATCACCCCCAGCGACCCTTTTTCCATGTTTGTGCTGGCCATTCCGCTGTACGGCCTGTACGAACTCTCCATCCTACTTTGTAAAGCATGATATCTGTCAATAACGTAACGGTATCCTTCGGCAGCTATAACCTTCTGGACTGCATCAACTTCCACATCTCCGACGGGGACAAGATAGGTCTGGTGGGCAAGAACGGCGCCGGCAAGAGTACCCTCATGAAACTCATAACGGGGGAGGAGCAGCCCACTTCCGGCAGCATCGAGCGGCCGCAGGGCGTCCGTATCGGCTATCTTCCCCAGATTATGGAGCATCACCGCGGCCACAGCGTGCTGGAAGAGGTGCTCTCCGTCTTCGATCACCTCAAGGACATGGAGGCCGAGCTCTCCCGCATCACCGCCCAGCTGGGCGAACGCACAGACTATGAATCGGCCGAATATGCCCGCCTGATCGACCGCTTGAACGAGCTGAACGACCGCCTCGCGCTGGAAACGGGACTTTCGCCGGAAGCGCAGGCCCAGAAGGTCCTCTTCGGCCTGGGATTCAAGGCCGATGAACTGGACCGCCTCACGGAAACCTTCTCGCAGGGCTGGAACATGCGCATCGAGCTGGCCAAGATCCTTCTCGCCGGACCGGACGTGCTCCTTCTGGACGAGCCCACCAACCATCTGGACATCGAATCCATCGAGTGGTTCGAGGATTATCTGAAGAATTACAGGGGAAGCGTGCTCCTGGTATCCCACGACCGCAAGTTCCTGGACAACGTGACCACCCGCACCGTAGAAATCCTGCTGGGTCACGTACACGACTACAAAGTCCCTTATTCCCAATATGTTGAGCTGCGCGCAGAGCGTATTGCCCAGCAAACCGCCGCCTACGAGAACCAGCAGCGGATGATCGAGAAGACGGAAGACTTCATCAACCGCTTCCGCTACAAGCCCACCAAGAGCAACCAGGTCCAGTCCCGCATCAAGGCGCTGGAGAAACTGGACCGCATCGAAATCGACGAGACGGACAGCGCGCAGATGGCCCTGAAGTTTCCCCCGGCCGAGCGCTCCGGAGACGTGGTTTTCAAAGGGGCCGATTTAACCGTCGGATACCCCCAGAAGGTGGTTTTCCGCGGCGCCAACATCGAGATCAAGCGCGGGGAGAAGGTGGCTTTCATCGGCCGGAACGGCGAGGGAAAGACCACGCTCATGCGCGTGATTATGAAAGAGTTGGACCCGATGGCAGGGGAGGCCCGCGTGGGGCATAACGTACACATCGGCTACTATGCCCAGAACCAGGAGGACATCCTGGACCCTTCGGAGACCGTGCTGGGCACGCTGGACCGCATTGCCGTAGGGGATATCCGTTCCCGGCTCAGGGACCTGCTGGGCGCCTTCCTGTTCAAAGGGGAGGACATTGACAAAAAGGTGTCGGTGCTCTCCGGCGGCGAACGGGCCCGTCTGGGCATGGCCAAGCTCATGCTGTCTCCGTACAACGTGCTGGCGCTGGACGAACCCACCAACCACATGGACATCCGGTCCAAGGACGTGCTCAAACAGGCCCTCAAGAGCTTTGACGGCACTTTAATTGTAGTTTCCCACGACCGCGACTTCCTGGAAGGGCTGGTGGACAAGCTCTACGAGTTCCGCGACGGAAAGGTGCAGGAGCACCTGGGCGGGGTGGAGGACTTCCTGCGTCGCCGAAAGCTCGAAAGCCTGCAGGAACTGGAAAGGACAGCACCCGCCGCCAAACCCGTCCCCGCAGCACCCAAAGCCGCCCCCGCGTCCGACAACAGCGCCTTCAAGGCCCAGAGCAAGGAGCAGCGGAAACTCAAGAACCGCGTCGAGTTCCTTGAGAAGGAGATCGGGAAGGACGAAAAGCGGATGAAGCAGATAGAGGCCATCCTGGCCGCTCCGGGCGAAGGAGACGACATCATGGAGCTTACCCGTGAATACCTGGAGCTCAAGCGTTCCCTGGACGCCGCCACCGAAGAGTGGACAGAGCTGATGGAAAAATTAGAAGCATAACATGAAGCGATTTATTGTTTTTATCTTAAGCATTACTTTAAGCGTTGCGGCTCTTGCCCAGGCGGCCTATCCTGCGCAGTTGCAGGAGGAAAAGACCCTCCCCGTAGGGCAGTTCCACTCCCTGAGCGTAAGCAGCCGCTTCGAAGTAACCCTGCAGGACGGCCCCTGCAGCGTCAAGGTCACCGCCGACCAGGCCCTGTTGCCTTACCTGCAGGTCTATGTACGCGGCGGCGTGCTTTACCTGGAAGCCGACGATAAATCCATCCCTTCCGACGTAAGGAAACTCTACCGGGGCAAGAACGCCCCCACGCCCGTAGTCCGCGCCATCGTCACCATGCCGGCTACCGGCACCGTATCCCTGCACCAGAACGCCATCCTGAGCAGCCACGGCGAGATTGTCTCCGACACCCTGAAACTGTGCCTGGAAGACAAAGCCTCCGTACGCGACCTTAAGCTCAGCGTCCGCAACGCCGAAATATCCATGGCCAGGAACTCCCAGGCCGATTTCCACTTCTCCGGCGCCGTCCTCCGGCTGAACCTCACCGGAAACGCCCGCTGCAAGGTAGGGGGAGAGAGCGAATCCTTCTCCTTCCAGGCCGATCGCAACGCCAGGCTCAGCGCCCTTGAGATGAAGGCCCCCCGCGTAAAGGCCGATATGAAAGGCTCCAGCGAGGCCACCATCCTGGCCGACAATCTCCTGAGCGTACGCCTCGCAGGCGGATGCGCCCTGTACTACACCGGTTTCCCGACCATCCAGGTGGACGAAATCCTGCGTTCCACCTTCGCACCTTATAAAGAGAACGAGCAATGATACTGGACTCTCACATCGACACGCCTTCCGCCGTACTGCGGGGCCGCAACATCGGCATAGACAACCCCGGGGCGCACGTGGACTTCCCCAAAATGAAGGCAGGGGGAGTGGACGGAGCCTTCTTCGCCCTGTACACCCCGCCGGAGTTCGAAGCCGACAAAGCCACGCGCTATGCGCTGGAGATGCTGTCGGCCACCTACGACGCATGCGAAGAGAACGCCGACTACGCTACCATGACCTTCGGCCCCGACGAAGTGGCCGACAATATGCGAAACGGGCTCATCTCCGTGTGCATCGGCATGGAGAACGCCTCTCCCATCCAGGAATCGCTGTCGATGCTGCGCACCTTCTACCGTCTGGGAGTCAGCTACATGACGCTTACGCACAACGGAGACAACGCCGTCGCCGACAGTGCCGCGGAAGGGAAACGCTGGGGAGGGCTCAGCCCCTTCGGCCGCCAGGTAGTGGCCGAAATGAACGCCATGGGCATGATGATCGACCTCTCCCATGCCTCCGACAAGACTTTCTGGGATGTCATACAGCTTTCCAAGGCACCGGTGATTGCAACCCATTCCTCCTGCCGCGCCCTGTGCAGCCACCGCAGGAACCTCACCGACGAAATGCTGCAGGCCCTGGGGGAGAAGAACGGATATGTGGGGATCAACTTCTATCCCTGCTTCCTCTCCGACGCCTACGACGAGAGCAAAGACTGGCGTCCGGGCGTGAAGGAAATCGTGGACCACATAGACCACGCGGTGAAGCTTGCGGGCATCGACCATGTGGGAATCGGGTCCGACTTCGACGGCATCGAAGTGACGCCGGAAGGGGTGGAAGACATCGCCCATTTGGATGCCGTATGGGCCGAAATGAGACGGCGCGGATACAGTGAAAATGACATTATCAAGGTATCCGGGCAGAATTTACTCGATGTTTGGTTTAGAATTGTAAACTGCTCAGAATAAGCAGATTATATCGTTTAACAACAAATGAAACATAAATGTTACGGCCGTTAACAGATATGTTTCATTTATTGTATATTAGCGGTTTAAATCCTCAAGGATGAAGAGTCGCAGAAAATTGAGCGCAGAGGCTGCAAAGCGTTCAATATTGCGTTTGCGGTCATTTTTGTAAACGTATTTTACGGTCTTCGAACCACGGGGTCCGGCCACTCCAATCCACACGGTTCCGACGGGATTGAACTCGTCTCCGGAAGGGCCGGCGAGACCGGTGGTAGAGACAGCATAGTCCGAGCCGGTGAGCCGGCGGACACCCTCGGCCATGGCGGCGGCAACCTCCGAAGAGACCACGCCGTTCTTCTCAATGACCTCTCCCGGAACACCCAGCACTTTCTCCTTGACAGCGATGGCATAGGAGGTGACAGAGCCCAGGAAGTAACCGGAGGAGCCGGGGACGGAAGTGATCATATGGGCGATCATGCCGCCCGTGCAGGATTCTGCGCAAGAGAGCGTAAGGCCGTTTTCCCGGGCGATACGGCCCAGGGCGGTCTCCAGGTCGGAATCTTCGTCGGCATACATCAGGGGGCCCAGGAGGGCTTTCAGCCGGGAAAGTTCGGCCTCCATGCGCTGCACCTCGTCCCCGGAGGCCGTTCCGTAGCAGGAAAGGCGCAGGCGGATACCCGTCAGGGGATTGGGAAGGTAGGCCAGGTGCATGTCGGCCGGGAGATGGTCCTCCCAGGGGGCCAGTTTCTCGGAAAGCGCGCTTTCCGCCAGGCCATATACCATAATATTACGGTGCAGGATCTGCGAGAGGGGCTGGTGGGCCTTCACGTCATCGAGGATGGCGGGAATGGCACCCACGGCCTCGTGAGGCACGCCAGGCAGCGAATAGAGCGTTCCCGGCATGTTCCGGAACACCATGATGGGGGCTGTTCCCAGCTGGTTTACAATCACGTCGGCCTTTTCGGGGACCATAGCCTGGTTTTCATTGCAGGGGAGTACGTCCAGCCCGCGTCCATGCAGGATTTCGATGACCTTTTCCATCTGTCCTTCATGCTTTTTGTAGCCCTTGCTGCCCGAAATACGGGCCAGGACGGCCTTGGTGATGTCGTCCTTGGTAGGACCCAGGCCGCCGGTGCAGAACACCAGCTGGCTTCGCTGAAGCTCCTGGAGAAGGGTCTGGGCAATTTCTTCCCCATCATCTCCGATGGAAACCATACGTACTACGTGGACGCCCGTCTCTTCCAGGGCACGGGCCAGCTGCTGGGAATTGGTATCCAGAACCTGGCCGATAAGAATTTCGTCACCAATCGTGACGATAGATGCGTGAATCATACTAATTGCTTATCCTCAAGAATACTGAGCAATTTATTTAAACCTTTGCTTGAAGGTAATTCGAGAAGGCCGGCACCGTTTTCCAGCGCCTGCAGCCCTTCCGGGATGCTCTTTACGGGGCAGATGACGGGCACACGGCCCAGGGTAATCTCCCGAACCTGCGCAAGGGAGGCCAGGTTGGGCACGACGACACCGTCCAGGCCATCCAGCTGACAGGCGCCCAGAAGGCTTCTGAGCTCGTCAGGGCTGGTTCCCTGTCCCAGGCGCAGAAAAACGGGCGTATAGCGCTCGTAGCACAGCCGAAGGCTCACCAGCTCGTCCAGAAGGTCGTGCGTGTCGGAAATATCGACGGCATCGATGCCCACATTGCTGTCCGGATCGATGATAATGAAGTCTGCAAAGTCGTAAACGAGGGAGAAGGTGCGGATGATGTCCGTGTGAATGTTCACAGCAAGGAGGGAATTCTCCGGCTGTTCGCTCCGGAGTCTTTTGATCCAGTTGAGAACGTCTTCCTGAGGGGGAGTGAGCGTTAGAAAACCGGCCCTGGGAGCACGCCGGAGCCACTTAAAGCGTTTCTTTAAGAGGGTGTAAGGGTGCCCGACCGGATTGGGAAAAACCAGGCCGGCAAATTCAGTTTCCAGGTGCTGATAGTTTTTACGGAACATTTTCGCGCACGATTTGTACGCAAAGTTAGCAAATTATTCCTTTGCAAAGAACTCCTGATAGGTATTATCGGAGTAGAAAACCGTAATACGGTCTATCTGACGGGCCGGAAGGGGAGCCTGAATCTGGGGGAAAAGCTCTCCTGTAGCCATTTCAGGGGCCTCAGAGGGCATTTCGTCGCGATACATACGGCCTTTTCCGGTCATCAGCCAGTCCAGATTGAGACGAGGGTAGTGGAGGAGCAGGCTTTCCATGAAATCGTAGCCCGGTTTGTTGCGGCCGGCGAGAATATGCGAGACGCTGCCGCGCGCAACGGAGAGCGTGTCGGCAAACTGCGCCTGCGTGATATTTTCGGCCTGCAAAAACTGCAAAAGTCGTCGATTCATAATTTACAACTTTAACTTTACAAATATACACAAAATATGTGAATTTTCCAAATGGCGCCAAGTTACAGAAGTGAACGGGTAGGGGAGAAATCCCCTTTAGAAATGTTATAGTCTTACATTAGATAGCATAAATAAAGTACTGACAATACACACAATAACTTATGAAACACGGCCATAAAACTGCGTATTTCCCGGCCTGGGCACAAGAAAGCACGAAACAATTAGAGCTAAACTAAATATAATATCGGTAAATATCTGATTTTCCACGCATTACCGAAACTGCTAAACTATCCATAAAAATATTTTATAGTATTTTAGCAAGGTGTGTTAAAATATCTGAATCGGGGTGGGGGATATTCACAAATTTGACAATTCGCCGCTTTTCCATGTGTTCACATTTGTAAATACATTTGTAAACTCAGGCGCATTCCGCCCGAGAATTCTTTATTCCCGATAAATGTGTTAACTTTGCGCAAATTTTATGATTCTCATGATTCCTGAAATCCATATAGAGGATTACAATTACGGCCTGGACGATAGCAGGATTGCGAAATACCCCCTTCCGGAGAGGGACGCGTCCAAGCTGCTGCATTATAAAAAAGGTAAAGTAGAAGAGACTATCTTCCGTCAACTGCCGGATCTCCTCCCGGAGAACGCCCTCATGGTATTCAACGATACCAAGGTTGTACCTGCACGCCTGCATTTCCAGCGGGAAACAGGCGCCATCATCGAGGTGTTCTGCCTGGAGCCCGTGCAGCCCGTGGAGTACAACACCGCTTTCGCAGCTACAGCTTCCTGCAGCTGGAAATGCGTGATCGGCAATGCCAAGAAATGGAAGGAGGACATCCTTCACCTTTATAATCCGGACGGCAATGCCTCCGTCGAAGAGATGGCCCTGGAGGCCATTCTCGAAGGCCGCGAGGGCCAGACCGGCATTGTCCGCTTCCAGTGGAGCGGCGGCGCACCGTTCTCCCGCGTCCTGGAAATAGCCGGCACCGTTCCCATTCCGCCGTACCTGAACCGCGAGTCCGAGGCCATCGACACGGAGCGTTACCAGACGCTCTACGCCCATATCCGCGGCTCCGTCGCAGCGCCTACGGCCGGCCTGCATTTCACCCAGGACGTGCTGGACCGCATTCGCCGGAAGGGGATTGAAACCGAAACCATCTGCCTGCATGTGGGCGCCGGCACCTTCCTCCCGGTCAAGAGCTCCCTGGTCTCGGAACACCCGATGCACCGTGAGCCTTTCACCGTATCTAAAGCTTTACTGAAGGAACTGGCCACGCTCCAGCGCCCGCTCATCGCCGTGGGGACCACCTCCGTGCGCACGCTGGAGTCCCTTTATTATATCGGCGTAAGCATCCTGGAGACCGGCGCTCCGGCCGATGTAGCCCAGTGGGCTCCCTACGAGCGGGAATATACGGCCACTACGCAGGAAGCCCTGCAGGCCATCGTCGATTATCTGGACCGCGAAGGGCTGGACGCCCTGGTAGCCGGCACGCGCATCATCATCGTTCCCGGCTTCCGGTTCCGGCTCGTGGACCGGCTGGTGACCAACTTCCACCAACCGGAGAGTACGCTTATCCTGCTGGTCTCGGCCTTCGTGGACGGAGACTGGCGCACCATATATGATTACGCCCTTTCCCATGGGTTCCGCTTCCTCAGCTACGGGGACAGCTCCCTGCTGGAGAGGGGTTAGTTTAGCATGTTTTTTGCTGCCCAACCTGTTGTATTTGAACCTTAAAAAGTAAGTAATGGACATTACCGATTTCAGCGATATTGCTCCCTTTAACGACGAAGAAGCGGCCGCCGCACTGGCCCGCGTATCTCTTCATCCCAACGTTCCCTGGATTTCCAAATTCCTGTTCCCGGACAAACCCAACACGTTCCTGGGGGACGTTCTCAAGAATATCCACACCGTAGATGAGTTCCAGCAGATTGTCATGTCCAAGGCCATCCAGTGGGTCATTGACAATACCATCACCGAATTCACTTACGACGGCCTCGAGAAGATCAAGGCCCTGGGACAGCCGTACCTGGCCATGTCCAACCACCGTGACATTATCCTGGACCCCGCACTCACACAGATGGTCCTTTTCTGGAACGGCCTGCCGGAGACGCAGATCTGCGTAGGAGACAATCTCCTCAAGCACAAGACGGTGGAGCTCCTCATCCGTTCCAACCGCATGATCAAAGTGATCCGCGGCATATCGGCCCGGGAACTCTATCTGTCCTCCCAGGTCCTTTCCAAGTATATCCGTGAAACCATCACTTCCGGTACGGGCTCCGTGTGGATCGCCCAGCGCCAGGGACGCACCAAGGACGGTATCGACATCACCGAGCAGGGCCTCCTGAAGATGGTGGACATGAGCGGCACCAAGGATTTCGTGCAGAATTTCATGGAGGTGCACATCGTTCCCATGTCCATTTCCTATGAATATGAACCCTGCGACATCATGAAGGCCCGTGAGACGCTCATCAAGCGCAATACCGGCAGCTATGTCAAGGGCGAGGACGAGGACCTGCAGAGCATCATGGTCGGAATCAAGCAGAAAAAAGGCCACGTACACCTGCACGTAGGGGATCCGCTCACCGAAGAGGAAATCCGCGAGGCTTCTTTCTGCGACAAGAACGACCGTTACCAGAGCATCCGCCACGCCGTTGACCGCCGCGTCATCCAGGGATACAAACTGTGGAAGACCAACTACATGGCCTACGATATCGTTCACCAGGGCGCAAAATACGCCAGTGAATATACTCGCCAGGACATGGAAGAATTCGAAGGCTACATCGCGCAGCAGCTTATCCTGGCAGAATCCACGCTGGACCGTCAGGAACTGAGGAACGAGCTCCTTCACATTTACAGCAATCCGGTCGAAAGCAAGGAAAATCTCTAATTGTTACACAATTTATATTATGTTAACTTATAGATAAAGTTAACTCCCCTGATGACTAGAAAGAAAAAAATCGACTTACTCCTGGAAAACGTCACCATCGAAGCCGTCGCGGCCGAGGGTAAAGCCCTTGCACACGTGGACGGCATCGTCGTGTTTGTAGATTTCGCCGTTCCCGGCGACGTGGTGGACATCCAGGTTTACAAGAAGAAGAAAAATTATATGGAAGGCTTCATCAAACGCATTGTGAAGCCCTCCGAGAACAGGCTGGAGCCGTTCTGCAGCCATTTCGGCGTATGCGGAGGCTGTCGCTGGCAGCCGCTTCCCTATCAGATGCAGCTCCAGGCCAAACGTCAGCAGGTAGAAGATCAGCTGGTACGTATCGGCCATCTGGAAGTGCCCGAAATAAGGCCCACACTCCCCTCCGAGAAAACGGAATATTACCGTAACAAGCTGGAATTCAGCGCTTCCAACAAGCGATGGCTGCTGAAGGAAGAGCCTCAGGACCTGGTAGAACCCGGCCTGGGTTTCCATGTGGGCAAGTTCTTCGACAAGGTGCTTGACATTGAAAAGTGCCATCTGCAGGCAGAGCCGTCCAACGCCATTCGCCTGTTTATCAAGAAGTTCTGCCTTGAAAACGGTCTGGAATTCTACAACATCCGGGAAAACCACGGCTTCTTCCGCAACATGTTCATCCGCACCACCGAGGACGGTCAGATCATGCTCATCATCTGCCTGGCCCAGCCCGACGAAGCGCCCCGGAAAGCCATTCTGGACGCGCTGGTAAAGGAATTCCCCCAGATTACAAGCCTCTTTTACGTCATAAACGAGAAACTCAACGACTCCATCGGGGACCAGTCCCCTGTCCTGTACTATGGCCAGGATGCCATTTACGAGGAGATGGAAGGTCTCTCGTTCAAAATCGGCCCCAAATCCTTCTACCAGACCAACTCCCGCCAGGCCTACCGCCTTTACAGCGTGGCCCGCGAGTTCGCAGACCTGCAGGGCAACGAGGTGGTTTACGACCTTTATACCGGTACCGGGACCATCGCCCAATTCGTGTCCAAGAAAGCCGCAAAAGTATTTGGTATTGAATACGTTCCGGAAGCCATCGAGGACGCGAAGGATAATGCCCGGAGAAACGGAATCACCAACTGCGAGTTCTTCGCCGGCGACATGAAAGACGTCCTGAACGAGGCATTCATCCAGAAGCACGGCCGTCCGGATGTCATCATCCTGGATCCTCCCCGTGCCGGCATCCATCCGGACGTAGCCCAGGTAATCCTGAAAGCCGCTCCCGAACGCATGGTTTATGTAAGTTGTAACCCCGCTTCGCAGGCCCGCGATTTAGCGATCCTTTGCAAAGATTACAAGATTACAGCCGTGCAGCCCGTGGATATGTTCCCCCACACCATGCATGTGGAGAACGTCGTTGCACTGAAGCGGAAAAACTAATTTACTTTAAGTAACAGTTCAAGTACTTCCTCGCGCCCGTCACGATAAGTGAGCCGGGCGCGAACGCTATGTGTACCCCTGCTCCCGAGGAGCACGGATTCACCGCTGACAACCGTTCCGTCCATCGTCCATTTTACAGAAGTAACGCCGGAGGGCGTATGAACGACGAGCGGGAACCTGTCCCCTGCCTTCAGGGTCCCCAGGACGGGCTCTATATAAGCGTAGCCCAGCTCCGTGAGAGAAGCGGCATTGACCTGTTCCGTAACCGTGGCCGATAGCGCCACGTCCATATAGATACCCAGCGCATCCACATACATTTCCTTCCATCTGGACTGCTGCGCGCTGAAGGGGCTGTAGAAGCTGTTCCCCTGCCCGCCCGGATACACGGTCCCTATGCGGAAATGCGCATCCTCCGAAGGGCTGCCGTATCCAATGTACATCTCCCTTCCTTCCGGCACCACGATGTGCGCGTCAGAGATGTCCACGACCTGTTTGAAGTAAGGCCCTTTTACAAGATTCTCCACCTTCCGCGTGAGCACCCGCTCGCCGTCCATATCCACCACCACGTAAATCTCTCCGCCGAAGGCCGGCTGCAGATAGGGATAGAAAGAGATCTCCGTAAGCACCTGTCCCACATAGGGATACAGTTCTTCCGGGCCGAAGCGTACGCCGCCAAGAACCGCCACCGCCTGATAATACCCCATCTGGGCACTCTTGTCGTAGCGGGAAAGGGTGCGCTCGCGGGCATCGTCCTTACCGGGGAGCTCCAGCGCCACGCTTACCATGCGGCGGCCGCCCAGGGAAACTTCGGCCGATACGGGAGCATACCCGTCCTTGATGGCCGACAGCGTATAGAGCGTTTCCGTCCCGCCGGGAAGCGGCAGGAAGAAAACGCCGTCCTCGCCCGTCGAGCACTGCATCGAAAGTTCCTTGAGGGTCACCAGGACACCGGGAAGCGGTTTCCCGGAGAGGTCCCGTACGCAGCCGTTGATATTGGCTCCGGCGTTCTTCTGCACGCGGAAATGCGCCGCCCCCTCTTCCAGGCCGATCTGGGTAACCTGCACGTCCGTAAAGTCGCCGGACCAGTCAACGGGCTCGTAGAAGAGAATCTGGTCCAGCCCGGGATAAACCATGCGCCCCGCGGCCAACGTGGCGTCAAAGGCAAGCAGTTCCGGCTGCGATGCCGGGACGATATGGAAGCAGGGATGCGCCGCCAGGGCATTGACCCGGTTGCAACTGCGCCAGTCGCTCCACAGCCAGGCAGCCGTATGATCCCCTACCATGCGCTCCGAACGGTCCACCCGGTAAATCACCAGGCCCTCCGGAAGCGGGGCGTCCCAGCCCTTTGCATTGCGGTACTCATAGAGGAAGAACTCCCCTTCCGTCGCCGTCCCGCTCACATAGACACCGCCCTCATGCACGGTCTGGAGGACCACGGAGCCCTCCGGAAGCTGCGCGGCGGACAGGTCCGGAAGCCAGCCCAGCATGTTCATTTCCAATGCATTGAGCGTTGGAGGAGTATGGCCCTCATTATTATAGAGGCCGGCTCCCATGAGCGAGAAGCCGTACAGGCCGCCGGCGTTGCCGCCCTTGGCGCTGTCCACGTCATAGAAGTCCGGGAGCCCCAGGAAATGCCCCAGTTCATGACATACCGGGCCGATTCCCGAAAGCTTCTGCCCGGAAGCACCGCCGAGCTCCGGCGTAATGATATACTGTCCCAGACGCACCCCGTCCAGGAGCGCATCCGTGATTTCCTGTTTGTCGGAACGCTGGACATCCCACTGCTGGGCCCAGAGTGCATCCGCAGCGGCGCCGGCTGCCTGGTCATGGCCGGCATAAATCACCAGCACCAGGTCCACCAGTCCGTCACCGTCCGCGTCGTAACGGGAGAAGTCTATCTCTTCGTCGGCCAGACGGCAGGCATCGAGGACCGCCTTCTCCGGAGCCGTGTCCCCCACCCGTTCTCCCTGCCGGTAAACATCCTTGCCGTAGTCCTGCATGCGGCCCGGCAGCGTAACGGGGCCGAAGACGTCGAAGGAAGGACAGAAAGCGCCGTTGGAGTTATACTCGTAATAATCAAGTACAGAGCCTGTTGCATTATCGTAATTAAAGCCCCTCTTGCACAGCATGTCCTGTATCTTCTCCCGCGGCTGTTCCAGGGTGAATCCCTTGTCTTTGAATCCGGCCAGAATGACCGGATAACGGGGCTCCCGGGGTACCGCCGAAAGTAGTACCTCAGATAGAAGCGACAACGCCATGAAAACAAGCCCTTTCCGCATGCCTTAATCCTCCTGGAAATGCTGGACAACAAAGAAAATCTGTGCGTTTTTCTTGATCCAGGCCATTTTGTCGTTTATCATTAAAATTTGAGCGTTCTCATACGACTCGCTCACAAGGGTCTTTCCACCCTTGGCCAGGCGATAATGGAGGGTTACGCTGTCCCCCGCCTTCAGTTTCACGGGCAGGCCAGACAGGGAAACGACGGTTTGCGTCGCAGGCTCCAATATTCTGTAAGTGAATGTATTACCAGCATAAAGAGCGCCGGTCTGGCGCGAAGGCTGCAGGATCTGATCCCCACCGGGAACGCCATACATACCGGGAACGGAGACCCTGGTAACGGGGTCTTCTTCGGGAGGCGGGACAGGAGGAACGGGCTCTGTCCGGGGGCCGCATCCGGCCCAGAAAACGATGCAGAGAGCAAGCGCCGTCAGGCGACAGGCAGCACGGGCTGTCATGGCAGGGAACAGGTTTGGTTTCAGTCACAGTTTCAGTAGTGCAAATGTAGGGATTATTCAGAAAAGATTTACTATTTTTGCATAGATTATTAAAAAATTATGGTAATTCAGTTTGTCCTCCTCCTCGCCGGCTTGTTTCTCGTGGTCGTCGGGGCGGACTATTTGGTAGAAGGTTCCTCGTCCATCGCCCGCCGTTTCGGGCTCAGTGAGTTCCTCATCGGCCTCACCATCGTGGGCATGGGGACATCGGCCCCCGAGATGGTCGTCAGTTTCATCGGCGCGGCGCAGGGCAACGCAGACATCTCCATCGGCAACGTAGCCGGCTCCAATATCTTCAATACCCTCCTGATCCTGGGCCTCACGGCCATCCTGCTCCCGATGGGCATCACCGCGGAGAACAAGCGCAAGGACGTACCCATGAACATCCTCATCACGGTGCTGCTGCTGGTGCTGGGCTATTTCGGCGGCCTCTCCCGCTGGGACGGCGCCATCCTCCTCGCCGCCTTCGTCGCGTACATGTGGCCTCAGTTCCGTAACAAGCGGGCCGATGAACCGGCGCCCGAAGGAGAAAAGCCCCGCAAGGTCTGGGTGGCCACCGTCATGATCCTGGCCGGCCTGGGCGCGCTCGTGGGCGGCGGCAACCTCTTCGTAAACGCTTCCGTGAACATCGCCCACAGCCTGGGCGTAAGCGACAAGTTCATCGCCATCACCCTGCTCGCCGGCGGCACTTCCCTGCCGGAGCTGGCCACCTGCGTGGCCGCGGCCGTCAAGAAGAAAGGCCAGCTGGCCCTGGGCAACATCATCGGCTCGAATATCTTCAACATCCTGCTCATCCTGGGCGGCAGCGCCCTCATCCATCCCCTTTCCTTCGAGGCCATCACTTACGTGGACATGGCGGCCCTCCTCATGAGCGCCCTCGCCCTCCTCACGGCCTGCTACGTGGGACGCAAGGACGAGCTGGACCGCACGGACGGCATCTGTTTCCTGCTCCTTTTCGCAGGCTACATGACTTATCTCATTCTCAACCTATAGTCTATGTACCAGTTCCTCCAAACCATCCCCCTTGCCCCGGCCGTCTCCCCGGACAGCCTGGCGGCCAAAACGGAACAGCTGCAGGAGATCATCCGCAGCACCCCGCCCCAGGACCTGCTGGCCATGTTCGGTGAGCAGGCGCTCCGCTTCGGCCTCAAGGTCCTCGCGGCCATCGCCCTGTACATCATAGGCGGCTGGATCATCAGCCTCATCAAGAAGGGCATGAAGAAGAGTTTCCTCCGGAAAAAGACGGAAGCCACCGTGGCCACTTTCTCCGAGAGCCTCGTCACCATCTCCCTGTGGGTGCTGCTCATCCTGGCCGTCGTGGGAACGCTGGGCATCAACACCACGTCCCTGGCCGCCCTCCTGGCCGCCGGCGGCATGGCTATCGGCATGGCTCTCAGCGGCACGGTGCAGAACTTCGCCGGCGGTATCATGCTGCTGGTGTTCCGTCCTTTCAAGGTGGGAGACTTCATCGAGACGCAGGGCTACTCCGGCAAAGTGACGGAGGTGACCATCGTGAGCACCAAGCTCCTCACCACGGACAACCGTCTCATCATCCTGCCCAACGGAACCCTTTCCAACGGCAATATCAGCAATGTCACGGGACGCCACCTGCGCCGCGTGGACATCCCCGTTTCCGTCGCCTACGGGGCCGATGCCGAGGTGGTCAAGAACGCCCTCCTGGAGATGGTACGCAGCAACAAGCTGTTCCTTGACAGCAAGACGCACGGCGCCCAGGACCCCTTCGCCGGCCTCACGGAACTGGCCGACAGCAGCGTCAACTTCGTGGTTCGCGCCTGGGTCAAGGCCACGGATTACTGGGACGCCCGTTTCCAGCTCCAGGAAACCATCTACAAGGAGCTTCCGGCCAAATACGGCGTAGAATTCCCCTTCCCTCAGCTGGATGTTCACATGATTAAATAATTATTCATTATATTTGCGGAATCAAACTGAAACCACTATGAAAAAAACACTCGCTCTCGTGACTGCCCTGGCCCTCGGTGCCAGCGCCTTCGGCCAAACCCCCGTCAAAGACAACTACCTGTTCAACCACTGGTCCATCGGCGGCGGTATCATCACAGACCTCAACCTCACGGTTGCCACCACGGTAACGCCCAACATCCAGCTCCGTCTTGTTTACGACAGCTATTCCCACGCCGTCGCCATCGGCAACGTCTTCACCAAAGATATCCCCGAAGTGGGCCAGATCAACCCCTACATCCACTCTTTCCCCGTGGGTGACGAGGGTATCCACAGCAACGGCCTCAACATCGACGACGTAGTCGTTACCGGCAAGCTGAACACCGGAAACCTGAACCTCCTCATGGACTTCTTCCCCGGCAAGGGAGCCTTCCACTTCACCGGCGGCCTCATCCTGGACCTGAGCGGCAACATCGCCACGATTTCCGGCGTTCCCACGAACAAGACGGGCCAGCCCACCATGCAGGACAGCGACCGCGGCAAGAAGGAAGCCGCAGGCATCACCACCGACCTGGACGGTAACGTCAACGTCAAGGTTGCCTACGGGCTGGGGACGGTGCGTCCGTACCTGGGTATCGGCTTCGGCCGTGCCGTGGATGTCAAGAGAAGAGTCAGCGTAAACTTCGACCTGGGTGTCGCCTATATCGGCGGCGTACACGTGTACGGTGAAAACTACATGGTCGATTATCCCCACCTCACCAAAGTGGAACTGAACCAGGCATGGATTGACAACCCCGAGAACAGAATCGATGACAAAACTCTCCGCGAGACCCTGGGAGAAGACTATGATGAGACCGTCAAGTGGCTCAACCTGGCCAACTCGTTCCCGGTTCTCCCCTACGCCCGTCTCACCATCAACGTCCGCCTTTTCTAAGTTAATAATCTAAAACAACAGCAATATGAAAAAGTTATTTATCCTTGCACTGGCAGTGTTCCCGATGCTCCTTGCCTGCAACAAAAAAGACAACGGCGGAGAGATGGAGACTCCCGTCTATGCCGAGGCAGCGGCCAAGGTAACCCTCAACGGCGACATGGTCCTTCCCGTGGACGGCGTCAACAGCACGCTCCAGGAAATCTGCTTCATGCGTTCCGGACGCTATGTCGCCCTGCTTGAAGAGCGCGTCAAGTCCGAGTCTCCCTCCATCGTCATTTCCGGCACCTACACCTTCAGCGCCGGTGAATACAAGACCAGCGGCGCCCTTTCCATTACCGTGAAACTGGAAAACGGCAAAACCGTCATCAACAACGTTGAGATCGATGCCGATGTAGAGTATTCCGACATCGTTCCCGGCTCCACCGAAGACAAGGTTTCCCGCAGCTGGAAAGTGAGCCATTTCATCCTGAACTTCCCCAAGCTGGGCGCCAAGGCACGCTATGAGAACCTGGCCGAGATTGTCGCCGATATCGAGAAACACGAAATCGAAATCAGCGCGGACATCAAGAGCGCCATTCTCCAGCACGAGGTGAAGGAGATTTCCGTGGACAACGGCATCGTCGTCGTCACCTTCAATCAGGCAAAACCCTTCATGGGCCAGTTCGAGCTGGGTGACGGCACCACCTTCACCTACAGCTTCAAGAGCGACTCAGAGATCAACTTCTTCTCCCTGGATGCCGCCGGCAGCGTCGTCTTCTCCGCCGACAAGGCCGTCATCACCGTGGAAGTGAAGACCAACAACATCGAAGAACTGGGCAGCGGTTCTGCTGAAATAACCCTCATTCCGGCATAACGGAGAAGCCCATCCTTCCCTATAGCCGCATTCCTCCAAAAAGGAATGCGGTTTTCTTTTTTGGCAAAATATGCTATATTTGCAGGCTGTAACTAAACCTATAAGCCATATGTCCGTTACCATTCAGAAAGTGGAGACCAAGGCTCAGCTGAAAGCCTTCGTCAAATTCCCCCTCGAACTCTATAAGGGATGCCCGTTCTACGTCCCCAACATATATCTCGACGAAATGTCGGCCCTGGATCCGGCCAAGAACCCCATGTCCAAGTACTCCAAGAGCGCCAAGTTCCTGGCCTACAAAGACGGGAAAATCGTGGGCCGCGTAGCCGCCATCATCAACGAGATTGCCAACCGGGACTGGAACCACCAGGAAGTGCGCTTCGGCTGGATTGACTTCATCGACGACAAGGAGGTCTCCAAGGCCCTCATCGAGGCCGTCATCGCCTTCGGCAAGGAATATGGCATGACGCAGATTTCCGGCCCGCTGGGCTTCACGGACTTCGACAACGAAGGCTGCGTGGTGGAAGGATTCGACGACATCTCCTCCTTCATGCTCAAGTATAACTACCCTTACTACGGAGAGCATTTCGAGGCGCTGGGCATGGCCAAGGTCAACGACTGGCTGGAGTACCGCATCTATGTCCCCGACCAGCTCCCCGAGAAGGTTACCCGCGCCGCCGGCCTGGTAGCAGAGCGCTACAACCTCCACGTGCGCAAGATCAGCAAGAAACAGGTGCGCAAAGAACACTACGGCCAGAAGATCTTCGACCTGGTGAACCGCACCTACAACGTCCTGTTCGACTTTACCGTCCTTCCCCCGGAAGTCATCGACAACTATGTAGATACCTTCCTGGGCCTGCTGGACCTCAAATTCGTCACCCTCATCGAAAACGCGGAGGGCAAGCTGGTTGGCCTGGCCGTGTGCATGCCTTCCCTGGCCAAAGCCGTCAAGAAAGGCAACGGCTACCTCTTCCCCTTCGGCTGGTGGCATCTGCTCAAATCCATGTACGTCAAGCATGAGGAGGCCATTGAAATGCTTCTGATTGCCGTGGATCCGGAATACCAGAACCGCGGCGTACACGCCATCATCTTCCAGGACCTGATTACCAATATCGCCAAGGGCGGCTTCAAATACGGAGAATCCAACGCAGAGATGGAAACCAACAACAAGGTCCAGAACCTCTGGGGAGACTACCGCAAGGAGTTCAAGCGCCGCCGCCGCGTATTCTCCAAGGAAATCTAAATGAGCGCCTCTTCAGCCATGCTGCCTCCGCTTCCCGAGCGGATGCGTCCCCGGACACTGGACCAGTATGTGGGCCAGCGCCATCTGGTGGGCCAGGGCTGCATCCTGAGGAAAATGATCGAAAGCGGGAACCTGTCCTCCTTCATCCTGTGGGGCCCTCCCGGTGTGGGCAAAACCACGCTCGCGCACATCATCGCGGAAACCCTGGACCGGGATTTCTACACGCTCAGCGCCGTTACGGCGGGCGTGAAAGACGTGCGGGAAGTGTTTGACAAGGCCCGCAACAACTCCCTCTTCAACCAGAAAGGGGCGCCAATCCTCTTCATCGACGAAATCCA
>JAEEXZ010000001.1 GCA_016288055.1 Bacteroidales bacterium | reverse complement strand
CGCGGACGTTAGATTTGGATCGTTAAGTAGAAACTGTTAATCAAGCAGGATGGGTGAATTTGCATTGAGGATAGTTTGAGCATCCGTAGAACTTGCCAAACTTCCCTTTGCGTAAGACTAATGAGCCTCCACAACGGGGACATCTACCTGATGCTATTGCATCGTATTTCTGCTCCCTGGCGTTACGAATATCTACCAAATGCTGTTTATCTGTTTTTCTGCCGGGTTCCATTTGAGCAGCATTTACGGTCGCACAAATGGCGTTGACCTGATGCCAGGTGAGGCGTATTTCCTCAAACTGGTTGATGACCTTGCGTATCTGGCTCCAGTAGACCACGCAAGCGTCTTCGATCTTGACCTTTACATCGGCCTTGCCGGAGAATGCAACAATGGGAAGTATCGGCAGCGGTTCATAGTCCTTTAGGATACGCCGTAGCGCACGAACGTGACCGGCATTCTGCAGGATGGGATTGTAAAGCTGGTATTTTTTGCCGTAGATATTCTGTGTCCAGTATTCGGCGTGCTCGGCACCATAAATCCAGCCACTGTAGTTCTTTGTCTCGATAACGAAGATACCAAATATTGACACGACCAGATGGTCTATCTGCGAGCTGCCGTTTGGCGTAGGTATGATGACATCGTTGAGTACTCTGTACTGGTCTTTAGGTAACCGGTCCAATTTCCCAGCCACGACCTTTTCTCCCATCTTTCCCTTAGACGGAATCAGCCATCGGAGCAGAAAGAATAGCCCGATAACGATGATGATTCCAATTATGACGTCTGCAGATTGCATGCTCCGTTTCCTCCTATAAGACACAAAGATACAAAAGAATACCAGAATCAGCTAAGTTAATGCGGGTTTACGGCGGAGGAATAATTGTGCTCTCGAGAGATTCCGGTCTCTTAGCTGCCTCCGACCTCTCACCATATGCTCGTTCTCAGGGTGGACTGTTATTTGGATATGAGAATTCGCTAATTATAGTATGTTGATAACCATAGTTGGCATTTGTATATTTGCACTACTGCATAAGCAAAACAGTATACCATAAGATGAAAAAAGAACCTATTCTTTTAAGGTTTGGAAAGAACGTTCAGGTACTTCGAAGGGAACAGCAACTCTCTCAGGAACAGTTGGCAGAGATTGCTGGTGTTCATCGCACTTATATTGGCATGATAGAACGTGCCGAGAAGAATATCACTCTTTGCAATATCGAAAAGATAGCGAAGGCGCTTAATGTTCGTATTAGTCAGTTATTAGAGGAATAGTTTCTATGTTTTTCTTCTTTTTCTTTGATGACCCGGAAAGAGGGGATATTGCCAATCTGCTTCCCCAGCTTGTTGATGACTCTTCTAATGATGAGATGCCTCGTAGTTATACAAAGTATCTTAGGATTCATGGTGACAACATCGTTGAATGTGAGAGGACACTTGCAATTATTAAAGAAGCCTATAAAGGGAGGCTTACTTTATTGAAGTCGCCTTTATACAAGCCTAAGTACTTTCTTTCGTCTTCTGATGGAGTTTTTGTAATTGAACTTCTTTCTGGTCATAACAGATGGGGCATCGATGTGGTCGCAGTTATTCAGAATCAAGGTGGAGTTCTCCATGAGGGTGCAGATTCATATGTTACTGAATTAAACGATGGCGTTGAAACTGTATTGTTCGCATTAGAGTATTGTTCTGCGTTACAAGCGGGCAATAATGCTTGGCAAAGAAGTGGGCGAGCTTTATCTTCAACTCTTGCTGGTGTTCCTTATTTGTATTACACAGAATTGGGAGGTGTTGAACTTGATGAGAATAGGACCGTAAAATCATCGAGGTTCCCTAATCCTGTGGTCCCGTTCTCATATGTTTCTACGTCAAAGAGATATGGATGCTGCTGTATTCCGGTCTATAAAACACATCCATCTATTACAGAACAGTTGTATTCTCATTACAGTAGTATTCTTGGTGAGGAACAGGGACAGAGAATAATCAAAGGTATTATTAACAAAGAGGATTATAGCGCCTCACTTTCTACGCTTATAAACAAGGATCTGGCTCTGGTAAAACTCTTAGCTGATGATCGAAAAAGAACTGATACCCTCCAAGGTGCAGAATGGGATCAACTATTAAGTTCTGATAAAGCTGATGAATGGCTTGTCAACAAGACATCTACACTGATTTGGAAAAAGAGATCTACGAATACAGTTTCTGTTTCCATCACGTTCAAGAAGCTGATTGCCTCGGTTATTGGATTCAAGTGTAGGACTATCGGTGGAAGTACTTTACCCATTTGTGTCGTCCCTTCAAATTTAATCCCGACTCTGGAGGCAACTCTTCGTTCATTATATCCCTTTTTAAGTATTACTTTAGATAGATCCAAACCGCTTGCCATAGTTTGGATAACTGGTTTTAAGCCTCAAGGTGATGATTCTCGACCGGATCGCGGGCTGGTTCCGTTAGCACGCATGATTCTAGGAGGGAGTGCAAATATGATGTGCGTGGTTTCTGGCCCTGCTAAGAAGAGTACATGGAGAAAACTAGATGTTTCTTTAAATAATCTCTGTTCTGATAATGGATTGTGGCAAGCCATTTTCAATTTGTGTAACTACGTTCTGATTGATAGTAAAACTATTGATCGGCCGAGATTTTATAATAGAGGAATTACTATTCAAAGAAACACAAGGCCAGTAACATTTGATATGGCTGTGGATCCTCTTGTGTTTTCGGAGGATGACACTGATTGTGCTATTCATCAGATTTTTGCACACAAGAATAACCTTGGGATATTGGAAGGTATGTGCAATCCGCCGGGAGGCGATTGGTCCGGAATTAGTTGTGTTGACAAAACAGGAGAGTATCGATGGACTTCTTTAAGAAGAGTCTCTACGATTGGAGGTAAGAGGCCTGATCACGTCATTCAAGTCGCACTTCAGGATAGTAATGTGTTCTTTTCTATAGAGTCAAAGGGAGTTGGGAGAGATCTTGAGAATGGAATAGGTCCAAAGCTAACTGGATATTTGCAGAATGTATTCGTTTGTTTGCCTACCGCCTATAGAAAAGTTGGTGAGGAGTGGCGTAGAATGGGTAAACAGATTCCCGTTCTGGAACCGTTTAGGATTGTTTCTATTGGCGCTTTTATGTTTAAAAACGTTGAAGAACTTGAAGTTCATAGAAAAAGAGGCTGCTTGGATGCGATACTTGCTTTCCAACTAGGACAAGTGTCAATCGTTCATGTGATTGATAGAACTAATGATAGAATAGTTGAAAAGGTTCTAAGGCATGCGGAGCAGGCTATGAGTGGGTTCGAAATTCAAGTATACTGATTCTTGAATTGAATCTTTTTGAGAGTTCATGACCTTCGTAAAAGCTGAGTTCCCGGTACAAATAGAGAATTTATAACGAAAGACTCCTGTTGGAGGTGCATAGGAGTATTGTCTCTCTCCAGCTTCCCCGTCAAAAGTGAGCATCCAGTTAACACCCTTACTATTCAGTCTTTCTAATTCAGAATAGAAAGCAGCTAAATCAAAAGGAGTGCGAGTATACCGATCCTTTGTGCCTCCATAAGGCGGATCTAAGAAGACAAAATCGCCTTTTCTTGCCGCCTCTAAAAGCTCTCGGTAATCACAGTTCCTAAAGGTGAAATTACGAATGGCCTCACTCCATTGCTCAAGGATGCGCTTTAATGAATTCGGTTTGATTCCTGAGCGAGAGAGATGGAAGGAATTATTAAATTCTCCGTTAGAGTTGTATCGTATAAGACCGTTTACACATGTTCTGGTCAAAAATAGAAAATCGTAACAGTTCTTCGTTTGATTGAAACTGTCTCTTACATCATAATATACCTGTGGGCCATTTTCTTGAAGGTTTCGCCAACGTGACTCATACTCATTAGCTACACGTATCGGATTATCTTTAATCTCATTCCAAAGATTAACTAATTCTGGGATAATATCGCCGGCCATACCTTTTTTACAGAGTGAATATGGCATCATAGCACCGCCTCCAACAAAAGGCTCGAAGTATGTGTCGCCATATATGATATACTTGGCCAATTGTTTTGCAACAGGTCTTTTACTACCAGACCACTTTATAACTGGGGGATATGTTGTCATTTATAATAGTGACGATGAGATTTTCTCGATGCTGTATTCTAATCTTTTTTTGGCTAACTCATAAAACTCTTTATTAAGTTCATAGCCAAATACGTTCATTCCATACTCAAAGCCTGCTACCATTTCGGTTCCGGATCCTGCAAAAGGGACAAGAAGATTACCACCTTTAACGCCGGCAATTGTAAGAATTCTTTCTGCTACTCGTGTGGGCTTTTGAGTTGGATGGGTGCCAAAGCGCATCTCTTCTTTACTTTTGTTATTCGGGATGTCCCAAACAGTTCTCATCTGTTTCCCGGGTTCTTTTAACAAGTCTGAAGGATTTGAAAACGCTTTGGAGTCCTCATAGTTGAAAACATATTTTCGATTCTTTTCCCCGCCCTTATGAACCCACAGAATTGTCTCATGACTAGCTGTTAGCCGACGTCCAGAAAGATTAGGAAACGAATTGCGTTTATACCAAACTATTTCATTGATAATTTCTAACCCTAGCAGTTGGCAGCATACATTGACGAATCCTGAGTTATGGTACGTAGAGTGAATCCATATAGATCCAGTCGGTTTGATTACCCGTTTAAGCTCTTTAAGCCATGAATATGTATCCAAAAAAGAATCGTTCTGAGACAGCAAGTCCCAGACTTCGCTTGTTAATTTCCATTCACCTCCGAACCCCTTAACTTTTTCTTTATCCCCGTATGTCCATTTTTTTGTGCTTGAAGCCCCATATGGAGGATCTACAATGCATAAATCGAAGAAATCGGAGTCTAAGTCAGGGAGTGCTTTATATACGTCACCCGCAAATAGGTGTATTCTATCTGTTTCCATTCTTTATTCAATATTATTTGAGACAATATTGAGAACTATGTTCGCATCTTCTTCCTCGCTCACAATATTAAGAACCTTTTCCGCTAACCATAGGTTGATAAGTTCCTTCTCATCGATCCCAAGTTGTTTTGCAATACCAATCACTTGCTCACGCTTGGCAGGCCGTTCCCCCCTTTCAATCCTGCTGTACATTGGTACATCTATTCCGATAGCCTCAGCAATCACTTTTTGCGGAATATTAAGATCCTCTCTTGTGGTTTTAATTCGTTCTGCGAAAAGCATGGTTGTCAATTTTTGACAAAATTACAAAAAATGTTTTAGATAGTGGCGATAATAATATGCAAAATATCTACAATTATATATGCCTCAGGCCCAGAGATACCTGGGCCTGTTTGGCCCGTGAAGCGCAATCAATGAGTGTATGTTAGAAATCTTTTGAAAAGTCAATGTCTGTTTGTTTTGGGCTTTTTGATTACTTCGTTTTTAGTGTTGTAAGAATATGAAGTCCCGATTAATCGGTTGATTCAGCGGAAATTAAATGCCTTAGATAAAGACCCATTAGATATTGTCTTGTCTGGTTATTGGGGTTTCCGGCGGAGGAAGGGATGCGCTCCCGGGGGCTTGTCCACCCCCGGACGAGGGCAGGGGGAGGGGCCCGCCGGCTGGCCGTTCGCTCTGCGGACGAGCCAGACGGTGGGAGGGGCCGGAGTGAGCGAAGCGAACGGAGTCCTCTCAGAGGCAACTTTCGCCTGCGGCGCCGTATGACAAAAAAAAGAGGTCGACCATAAGGCCGACCTCTTATTCATAGTGTATTTAGCTCTTGGATTAGCGACGCTCGCCGCGACCGCCTTCACGACGGCCACCACGGTTACCGCCACGGCCACCACGCTCACCGCGCTCACCGCGACCGCCTTCACGACGACCGGAGTTTGCGGGGGCAGCGCTGGAAGCGAAGCCGGCGTTCGGGGAGAGATCCTGCTTGCCGTACTTCTCACCGTTGCAGATCCAGACCTTGATACCCATGGTACCCATCTGGGTGTGTGCAACTGCAAGGGCGTAGTCGATGTCGGCGCGGAAGGTGTGCAGCGGAGTGCGGCCTTCCTTGAACATCTCGGAGCGGGCGATTTCGGCGCCGCCTACACGACCACTGATCTGGACCTTGATGCCCTCGGCGCCCACGCGCATGGCGGTGGCGATGGCCATCTTGATGGCGCGGCGATAGCTCACGCGGCCTTCGATCTGGTGGGCGATGGAATCTGCCACGATGGTGGCGTCAACCTCCGGGCGCTTCACCTCGAAGATGTTGATCTGGACCTCCTTCTTGGTCACCTTCTTCAGCTCTTCCTTGAGCTTGTCCACCTCCTGGCCACCTTTACCGATGATCACACCCGGACGGGCGGCATGGATGGTGACAGTGATGAGCTTCAGGGTGCGCTCAATGATGATGCGGGAGAGGCTGGCCTTTGCAAGGCGGCTGCCCAGATATTTACGGATCTCGTAGTCTTCGGCGATCTTCTCGGCGTAGTTACCGCCTACCCAGTTGGAGTCCCAACCACGGGTGATACCGATACGGTTGCTGATAGGATTTGTTTTCTGTCCCATAGTTTATTTCTCCTCCACTGCTTTTTTGACGTCAAGTACGATGGTAACGTGGTTGGAACGCTTGCGGATGCGACCGGCGCGGCCCTGCGGGCAGGGACGGATGCGCTTCAGGGTGCGACCCTCGTCCACCATGATGGTTTTGACGATAACGTTACCGGCTTCAAGGGCGGCCGTCTGCTCGGGGTTTTTGGCTTCCCAGTTGGCAATGGCGCTCTTGAGGAGTTTCTCCAGACGAACGGAAGCGTCACGCTTCGAATAGTGGAGAAGATCCATTGCATGGTTGACTTCCACGCCACGGATGGTGTCGCAAACGAGGCGCATCTTCCGAGGGGAGGTAGGAACGTCGTTAAGTTTTGCTATAGCGGTCTGCTTCTTGGTCTCTTTCAGGCGCTCGGCCATCAAATGTTTTCTCTTTCCCATAATGTCAATCCTTTAAACATTATTTCTTGTTGTTGCCTGCGTGGCCGCGGAAAGTGCGGGTGGGAGCAAATTCACCAAGCTTGTGACCTACCATATTCTCAGTGACGTACACGGGAATAAACTTGTTGCCGTTGTGAACGGCGATGGTGTGGCCGACAAAGTCAGGGGAAATCATGCTGGCACGGGACCAAGTCTTGACAACCTCTTTCTTCTTGCTACCGTCATTCATAGCAAGAATTCTGTTCTCCAGGGCTTCCTGGATGTACGGTCCTTTTTTAAGTGAACGACTCATAATCTGTTAGTTTATTCCGTTATTTCTTACGTCTTTCAATGATGAACTTGTTGGACACGGCCTTCGGGTTGCGAGTCTTGTAGCCCTTTGCAGGCAGACCCTTACGGGAACGCGGGTGTCCACCGGAGGCGCGGCCTTCACCACCACCCATCGGGTGATCGTGGGGGTTCATCACAACACCACGGTTGTGAGGACGACGACCCTGGTGACGGGTACGTCCGGCCTTACCGTCGGATTCCAGATTATGGTCCGGGTTGGAAACGGTACCTACAGTAGCGCGGCAGGTAACGGGAACCATACGGGTCTCACCGGAAGGGAGGCGCAGGATGGCGTAGTTGCCTTCGCGGGCAGCGAGCTGGGCATAAGTACCGGCGGAACGGGCCATTGCGGCGCCCTGACCGGGACGGAGCTCGATAGCGTGTACGAGGGTACCAACAGGGATGTTGGCAAGCGGGAGGCAGTTACCCATATCCGGGGCAGCCTGAGGGCCGCTCTCCACCACCTGACCGACCTGCAGGCCGTTAGGGGCGATGATGTAGCTCTTCAGACCATCCTCATACTGGATGAGGGCGATGCGTGCGCTGCGGTTAGGATCGTACTCAATGGTGAGCACGGTAGCCTTGAACTCGTCACGGTTGCGGACAAAGTCCACCAGGCGGTACATTCTCTTGTGTCCGCCGCCGCGGTAACGAACGGTCATCTGACCGGTGTTGTTGCGGCCACCCGTGGAGTGGAGGGGAGCAAGAAGCTTCTTATAAGGCTTCTTCGCGGTGATTTCGTCGAAGGAGCTGATAGCTTTGTTGCGCTGGCCGGGAGTAACCGGCTTGTACTTTTTGATTGCCATAGTTTATTCTCCTTCTTAGATGTTAGCGTAGAAATCAATCTTGTCTTCACCTGCAAGGGTCACATAGGCCTTCTTGAAGTGATTCATACGACCGCGAAGCAGGCCAGCCTTGGTGTAGCGCTGTTTGCGCTTGCCATGGTAGTTGAGGGTGTTCACGTCTGCGACGGAAACGCCGTACATCTGCTCCACGGCGGCCTTGATCTGAAGCTTATTGGCCTTGCGGTCCACGATGAAACCGTAACGGTTGAGCTTTTCGCCCTCAGCCGTCATTTTCTCGGTTACGATTGGCTTAATTAAAATACCCATTTTCTTTTCTCCTTTACTTTACTCTTGCTGCGAGGATGTCCTGCACGCCGTCCACAAGCACCAGAGAATGGGCATTCATGATAGCGTAGGTATTGATCTCGTCAACGGTGATCACCTGCACGGAGGGCAGGTTGCGGGATGACAGGAAAATATTATTGGAGTTCTCCGGAAGGACGACGAGAACCTTGCGGTCTCCGGCCTTGATGTTGGAGAGGATGGTCTTGAACTCTTTGGTCTTGGGGGCGTCCAGGGCGAAGGGCTCGACGAGCACGATCTTGCCTTCGGCAGCCTTGTAAGACAGAGCGCTCACACGGGCGAGCTGCTTGACCTTCTTGTTCAGTTTGAAGCGGTAATCGCGGGGCTTGGGGCCGAACACGTTACCACCGCCTACGAAGATACCGGCCTTGAGGGAACCGTGACGGGCACCGCCGCCGCCCTTCTGACGACCGAGTTTCTTGGTAGAGTAAGCAACCTCGCTGCGATCCTTGGTCTTGGCAGTGCCCTGACGCTGGGCGGCGAGATAATTGAGGACATCCAGGTAGATGACGTGGTCGTTGGGCTGTACGCCGAACACCTTTTCGTCGAGGACGACCTTCTTTCCGGATTCAGTTCCGTCGATCTTATATACAGAAAGTTCCATTGCTTAAGCCTCCAGAATAATGTAAGAACCTTTGGCTCCGGGAACGGAACCCTTAACTACTACGAGATTGTTCTCAGGGATGACTTTCAGGACCTCGAGGTTGAATACTTTCACACGCTCGTTGCCCATGTGACCAGCCATGCGCATTCCCGGGAAAACGCGGGAAGGCCAGGAGGATGCACCCATGGAACCAGGGTGACGGAGGCGGTTGTGCTGACCGTGGGTCTGACCACCTACACCGGCGAATCCATGACGCTTCACGACGCCCTGGAAACCTTTACCCTTAGAAGTACCGACAACATCTACGTACTTGACGTCCTCAGTGAAGACATCGGCCACGGTGATGGTGTCTCCGAGCTTGAGCTCTCCGGCGAAGTCTGCCTCGAATTCCACGAGCTTCTTCTTGGGAGTAGTTCCAGCCTTTTCGAAATGGCCCTTCAGAGCCTTGCTGGTGCGCTTCTCTTTCTTTTCGTCATAGGCAAGCTGCACGGCGGCATAACCGTCGGTTTCTACAGTGCGAACCTGCGTGACAACACACGGACCAGCCTCAACGACAGTGCACGGGATATTCTTCCCGTCGGCACCGAAGACGGAAATCATTCCGACTTTCTTTCCAATTAAACCAGGCATTGGTGTTTGTTAATTAATTGTTACTTAATAATTTAATACGAATTGGAGGCCACTTGGGCACAATTGCGGACCGCAAAGATACGGATAAATTCCCGATAATCAAAAACTTTTTAACAGTTTTATGAACAACCGAACGAGATATTTTCATATCTTTGCGCTGGTCCCGCATCCCAACAAATGGGGATTTTTCAACAGTGGACAATATCGTACCTTTGCAGCCGAGAATGATGAGAAGAGCAGTAGCAATAGTTTTGGCCGTCCTTTTGGCATGTCCCGCCCTCCGGGCACAGACGCACAGCCTGAGCGGACGGGTGGTGGAAAAAGCCACGGGAGAACCCATCGAATTCGCGACGGTCGTCCTCGGCGCAACGGAACAGTGGGCCGTCACCAATCAGGAGGGCCGATTCACCATCAATAATATAAAGGTACCCGGAAGCGTCGTCACCGTCTCCTGCCTGGGCTATGCCAATTACTCCCGGGAGCTGAAGTTCACCAAGGATCTTTCCAACGTCCGCTTCCAGCTGGAGGAAGACAACCTCACCCTATCCGGCGCTGTGGTTACCGCCAAGGAAAACGATGCGGCCGCCACCACCTCCCGCACCGTGGACAAAACGGCGCTGGAGCACGTGCAGCTGATGAACGTAGGAGACATCGCCAGCCTCCTGCCCGGCGGCGTCACCACGGACAACAACCTTGTCAACAGCAAACAGTTCAGCATCCGCGCGGCCGATAAAGGCGAATCCGGCAACGCATCCTTCGGGACGGCCGTGGAAGTGGACGGCGTGCGCCTGTCCAATAACGCATCCTTCGGAACAGCCTCTTCCGGCGGGGCCGATGTCAAAGGCGTCAACACCAACAACATCGCCTCCTCCAACATCGAATCGGTGGAAGTCATCACGGGCGTTCCCTCCGTAGAATACGGCGACATGGGCTCCGGCGTCGTGAAGATCAACACGAAAAAAGGCAAGACCCCCTGGATGGTCACCATGTCCTCCAGCCCCAATACCAAGCAGCTTTCCGTAAGCAAGGGATTCGGCCTGGTCAACAACCGCAGCGGCGTATCCAGAGGCGTCGTCAATGCCAGCATGGAGTACACCCGGTCCGTCTCGCAGGCCCTGTCCCCTTACACGGGCTACGACCGCAAGCAGCTGTCCCTCTCCTTCTTCAACCTGTGCAACTCCGGCATCTTCGCAACCACACCGCTGCGCGTCACCGTAGGCGTTTCCGGCAACCTCGGCGGCATGGACACCCAGGCAGACCCGGATGCCGTCCAGGGTACTTGGTCCTTGGCAAAAGATAACAGCCTCCGGGCCAACATCAACCTGAACTGGCTGCTGAACAAGCCCTGGATTACCAACCTCGAACTCATCGGCTCGCTCTCCTACGGAGACAAGAGCACGCGGGAACGCACTTACAACTCCGCAGCCGTCACCAAAATTGTCCTGCACGGGAAAGAGGCCGGCTATTTCATGGCCGAGCCTTACACGAAACCCACCCCGGCGGTGAGCTACATCGATCCGGGATACTGGTACAACATCATGGCCACCGACGACCGTCCACTGAGCACCCGCCTCACGCTCAAATGCAACTGGAGCCGTCATTTCGGCGCGGTTAATAACAAGCTGAAAGCCGGTGTGGACTGGAGCACGGATTACAATTTCGGACGGGGCACTTACTCGCCGGAGATGGCCACCGCGCCCACGTTCCGCAAATACGCCTACTACGACATCCCCGTGATGCACAATATCGCCGCCTACCTGGAAGACAACCTGATGATTCCCGTCGGCAGGGGCCGGCTCAATCTCATCGCCGGTATCCGTTCGGACAATACCTATATCAAAGGATCTTCCTACGGACTTACGTCCAGCCTGTCTCCCCGTTTCAACGGGAAGTACACCATCCTGGAAGCGAAAGGCCGGCAGAACAGCACGCTGCGGGAACTGTCGCTGCGGGCCAGCTGGGGTATCGCCGTAAAGCTGCCGTCTTTCTCGGTGCTGTTCCCCATCCCCACCTACCGCGACGACGAAGTCTTCACTTCCACGACCAACTCCCTCAACCAGTCCTTCATGGCTTATCACATAGAGCCGCGCACGGTTGCCTACAACCCGGAGCTGCGCTGGCAGCGGAACCGCCTGTGCGAAGTGGGCCTGGAGGCCGATATCCTCGGGAACAAGCTTTCCCTGGCCGCTTTCTGGAACCGAAGCCACAACTCTTATCGGCTTTCGGCCCTGTACAGCGAAGGCACCCTCACCTATACGCCTACCGAAGCCCTCGACGGCATAGGGATTCCCGCCGATGACCAGATGTACGCCATCGACCGCGCCACAGGCGTTGTCACAGTGAGCGACCGCACCGGCGTCCTCCCTTCCCAGACGCTCGCCCACAAGGACTGGCGCATGCTGTCCCTGACCCATCTTCCCGCCAATGAAGACAGCCCCGCAGACCGCTACGGCATCGAATGGGTGGTGGACTTCGCCCCCATCAAGGCCATCAACACGTCCATCCGCCTGGACGGCACCTGGTACGCCTACCACTTCCTGGCTTCCAACATCATTGCTTATAATCCCACCGCCTTCAAGTCGGCCCAGGACGGGCTGCCTTACGGATATGTCGGCTATTACTATGGAGACCGTTCTTCCTCCAACGGATCGGAGAGCCGCGCCCTGCGCACCAACCTCACCATATCCACCCACATCCCGGCCGTGCGCATGATCCTGTCGGCCAAACTGGAGGCCAGCCTCATCCGGTATTCCCGCGCCCTGAGCGAGACGCTGGCGGGCGAAGAACTGGCCAAAGTCATCTCCAATAACGCCGACATCCTGAGTACCACCGGGGAGTCCATCTACGGGGGAGACAATTTCGTGGTGGTGTACCCCAGGTATTACACGGCCTTCGGCGATCCCACTCCGCGCGACTACCTCGCCGACCTGCAGGCCGCCCGCGCCGCCGGAGATGAGCAGCTTTTCACGGACCTGGCCAACCTGGCCTACAAAACCAGTTACCTGTACACCTTTGTACCGGACTACTACTCTCCGTATTTCAGCGCCAACTTCAGCGTCACCAAGGAAATCGGCGACCTGGCCTCCATATCTTTCTACGCGAACAACTTCTTTAACAACCGGGCCCGGATCTGGTCCTCCAAAACCAGGACATACTATCCCGCCTCCCGGTTTATTCCCAAATACTATTACGGATTAACACTTCGTCTGAAATTTTAACACCTATCTTTATGAAAAAAGTATTTTACATGATGGCAGCCGCCCTGATGGCGCTTACTGCCTGCAACAAGGAGCCGGAAGTCCTGGTAGAGGTCTCCGTCCAGCTCACCCACTTCGGCGAGGCCTACAAGGCCGTCGCCCCCGTCACGTTCACTTCTGCCGTGGCCAGCTATACGCAGAATTCCGACGAGAACGGTCTCGCCAGCTTCAAGGTCCCTGCGGGAATCTATACCGTGAGCGCTTCCTTCAAGGAGGGCAACACGAACTATAACGGCAGCACCCAGTTTACGGTCGAGAAGACCTATGTGGAAGAGAAGCCCGTCGAACTGGCTCTTACCGCCTCCAACTCCAGCGCCCTGATCATCAAGGAATACTACGATGGCGGTTGCAAGGACAACGCCGGCACCAAGAGCTACCTGTACGACAAGTACATCATCGTCTATAACAACTCCGACAAGGAGGTGGATGCCAGCCGCATGTGCATCACCATGGCACAGAACTCCAATACGCAGGCCGCCAACAAGTATGCGATCACCGACGGGGTCATCGAATATGAAGTCGCCGGCTGGACGCCCGCCAGCTTCGGTATCTGGTGGTTCCAGACCGAGGTGAAGATTGCCCCCTATTCCCAGATCGTGGTTGCCATCAACGGCGCAATCAACCACACTGAGACCTACAGCAACTCCGTGGATCTGAGCAAGGCCGACTATGTCTTCTACGACAAGGAATCCGGCTTCAATCTCGCAGCGGCCTATCCCGCTCCCGACGCCTCCATCGCGTCTTCCCATTACATGAAGACCTATCGGTTTGGCCAGGGAACCGTCTGGATGCCGCTGATGGCCAATTCCGCTCCCTATCTGCTGATCCCCGAAGAGGGCGTCGATATCACGGAATGGGTGAAGACCGCTTCCAACTTTGACCAGCGCGGAACCAACGGCTCCACCAATTACGCCATGATTCCCACTTCCTGGGTGATGGACGCCCTGGAAGAGTGGCCCGAAGCCGATGAAACCAAATACTTCAACCGCTTCCCCGCCGCCGTCAATTCCGGTTACAGCCTGGCAACCAAGAACCTGGGCTATACCCAGTACCGTAACGTGGACAAAGCTGCGACCGAAGCCATTGCCGGGAATAAGGGCAAGCTGGTTTACGACTATGCCGGCGCCGTTTCCGAGGAAGACACCGACCCTTCCGGTATTGATGCCGAAGCCTCCATCGCCAACGGTGCCAAGATTGTCTATATGGACACCAACAACTCCGCGAACGACTTCCACCAGCGCAAGAAATCTTCCCTGAAGAAATAAGCTTATGACATACCGTTTTGCGGCCACATGCTTGATTACCCTGCTCCTGACGGCTTCCGCCGCGGGGCAGGGATATCGGCATGACGCCCAGTATTTCCTGCAGACCCACCCGGCCCTGAGCACATCCAACGCGGCGGCACTGTCCCTCCTCGAGAAGGGGGATGTCTGCCAGGCCCGGCTCTCCTTCGAGAAGGAAGACGGGGGCCTGATTCCACTGGAAGGCTCCGACAATGCCTGGAAGGCGGGCGCCGCAACGGAAGCATTCAGGAAGGCGTCGGACCGCCTGTCCTATCACGGAAGGCTGTCTTATTCCCGCTTCCGCGGCCAGGACATGGGCGGCCAGGTGCTCATGCAGCCTTCCTACAATCCCATCAACTTCCTGGAGGAAGACTTCAGCACCAAAGGAACCCGGCAGCGCGAAACCTACAGCCTTTCGGGCGGCATCGCCTGCAAACTGTCGGAAGCCGTAACACTCGGCACCGCCGTCGATTATACATCGGCCGACCAGCTCAAATTCAAAGACCCCCGGTTCCAGAACGTCTGGATGGACCTCTCCGTGCGCCCCGGGGTGTTGCTGCGCCTGTCGGACAGCTTCCGCCTGGGGGTAAACCTGGAATGCCGCCAGACCCTGGAGAAAATAAACGCCGGGCTGTACGGGACGATAGACAGCGACTACTCCATCCTGGTGGACATGGGGAACTTCTATGGCCCCAGGGAGCGTTTCGAGGGAGATGCCGGGTATATCTCCACCACCAACGAACGTCCCCTCACCCATGGTTTCTACGGCCTGTCCCTGCAGGCTTTCGTAAACCGGAACGGATCGGAGTATTGCGGCGAACTCACCGCCCTGTACCACAACGGCTACTTCGGCAGCCACACGTCCTCTTCGGTCGTGTTCTGCGAGTTCAGGGGGCCGGAGATCTCCTATACCGGCACCTTCGTCCACCCGGTGCGGGAGAACGTGCACAAAGTGGCGGTGGAAGCCTCTTTCGGGCTCCTTGGCAACTACACCAACGCCTACCGCCACGAGACGGAAATCGGCATGACGGGAAAGATTGTCTATCTGGGGCAGACACAGACTTTCTCCCGCACCCACATCAAGGCCGCGGGCGCCTACACCTTTTTCGGCGACACGTCCGGCTTCCTGCCCGGGTGGGAGATAAATGCCCGCGCAGAGGTCTTCTGCAAACTGCAGCAGACCACCCTATATCCTTTCAACAGAAATTGGAACACGGTGAGCGTTGATGTTTCTGCCAGCGCGGCCCGCAACATCTCCCGCGGGAAGAACATCTATTCCGCAGAGGCATCGGCCTCCTTCCTCGTGGGATTCGGCGAACCCCGGAAGGACAGTATGGCCGGCGGGGCCACCACCACCTACCGTTCCTTTGACGATTACTCCGACCGGCAGTTCGAATACGAGACCGCCGGCCGCATGGGAATAGGCCTTGCCCTGAAGTATTCCCGTGTCCTGTCCGGACGATTCATCCCTTATGTAAAGCTCTCCGACAGCTTCACGACGTTGCTTTCCGCGCCCAAGTACCTGGAAGGAGCCGGCAGGAATGTAGCGGCCGTCTGCATTGGATGCAATTTCTAAACGCATTTAGTCATGAAGAAACTTCTTTTCACGTTGCTCACGTGCATGGCGGCCTGGACCGCCCGGGCCGACGAAGGTATGTGGCTGGTACAGTGCCTGGACCGGGCGCTGGAAAAGAACATGCAGGCGCGGGGGCTCGAGCTGGGCGCCCGGGAAATCTATAACGAGGAAGCGGGCGGCCTGACGGACGCGATTGTGTCGCTGGGCTTCTACTGCTCCGGCAGCATGATTTCCGAGGACGGCCTCATGATTACCAACCACCACTGTGCCTACGGCGACGTCGCCGCCCTCTCCACCCCGGAGCACAACTATCTGGAGGACGGCTTCTGGGCCCATTCCCGGGCCGATGAAGTCCCCATTCCCGGGCTTAAGCTCTACTTCCTGCGCAAGGTGCTGGATGTGAGCGAAGAGGTGGACGCCCTGAAGGCCGACCTGGCCGCCAAGGGCCAGCCTTTCGGCGGAAGGCGCATCGCCTCCATCATGGAGACCCGGTACCAGAAGGAATATGGCATGGAAGCGGGACTTGCCGGCATGTGGGCCGGGACCAAGCACTATATCTGCCTGTACGATGTCTATGCCGACGTGCGGCTGGTGGCGGCCCCGCCCGTGACGGTGGCGGCCTTCGGCGGCGACGAAGACAACTGGGAGTGGCCGCAGCACAAGGCCGATTTCGCCCTCTACCGCATCTACAAGGATGGCGAGCCGTTCCATCCGTCGCGGCACCTGACAATTAGCCGGAAAGGCTACCGGGAGGGGGACTTTGCGATGGTCATCGGCTATCCCGGCAGCACGGACCGTTATGCCAGCGCCGCTGAAATCCAGCAGAAGATTTACGTGGAGCGGCCGGCCGAAAACACCATCCAGCGCGGCCGCATGGAGATCACACGCAAGTGGATGGAGGCCGATCCCGCCATCCGCATGAAATACTCGAACCGTTTCTTCAGCCTCACCAACGCCGGTGAACTGTACGAGGGCGAGGAAGCCTGCGTGCACCGTTTCAACGTGGTGGAGAAACGTCGTTCCTTCGAGGAGGGATTCCGTGCCTTCTCGGCCGACAATGCCCGCATCCTGGACCAGTTGGACGCGGAGTACGCGGCCATATCGGCCCTTGAGAAACAGAAGGTTTACTTCCGGGAGATTCTTGTCCGCAGCGTGACGGCGGTACCGCTGCTGTTCCGCCTGGGACTTCCGCGAAACGGCCTCAACGAGCAGCGCGAACAGCTGGCCAAGGGCCTTCCGGAGATGGACGCTCGTCTGGAGAGGGAAATGCTGGGCTTTGTGGTGGAGAAGTTCTTCACCTGCATGGACCCGTCCTTCTTCAAACCCATCCACAAGGAGCTGCAGGAGCGTTTCGGAGAGGATTATAAGGCGATGGCCGACTGGCTCTGGAGCCATTCCTGCCTGGCCGATGCGGGCCTGAAACCGGACGCCGAGGTGGCTGCTTCCTTCACGGGACCCATCCAGGAGGATGTCCTGTACCGCTTCTTCCGGGAACTGGCCATCACGGACCTCAACAAGGCCGAGAAACATGTCGTGGACAATCTGAATGCCCTTCAGCACGACTACGTCCGTGCCGTGTACCGCTACCGGGAGGCAAAGGGCGAAATCCAGTACCCGGACGCCAACTCCACGATGCGTCTTTCGTACGGCAGGGTGCTGCCCCTGCGCCCGTGGGACGGCGTGTATGTCCACTGGCAGAGTACGGCCCGCGGTCTCCGCGAGAAATACGACCCTTCCAAGTATGACTTCTGCTACCCGACGGTGTGGAAATATCTGATGCCCCCGCCGGACTTCCCTGTGAATTTCCTGACGGACAACGACATCACGGGCGGCAACTCCGGATCACCGGTTCTCAATGCCCGGGGCGAACTCATCGGCCTGGCCTTTGACGGCAACAAGGAGTCCCTCGCCAGCCGGTTCGAGGCTGTTCCCGGCTACAACATGTGCGTATGCGTGGACATCCGCTACGTGCTGTGGGTCATCAAGTACCTGGGACGGCAGGAGTATGTGCTCGCAGAGATTAAAGAGTAATTTCTTGGACGCCCTGTAAAACGTCGTTCTTGCTCAACTCGACGCGGAAATAACCCTTCCATACGCCACCTTCCTCCAGCCGGAGTTCCCCACGGAAGATGGTGGTGTAGCCGTTATTTTCCAGGATGGCGCCGTTGGACACACATTCGATATCTCCTTCCAGGCCGGTAATCAGGAGGGTGGCGTCCAGGCTTCCGTCCATGCGGTGCTCTTCCTTGTATGTATCCGGAAGATAGACGATGGAGCACTGCCAGCTATGGTCGGATACGGGGACGAAGGTGTATTTCAGCTCCGTCTGGGAATCGTATTCCGTCCATCCGTAAAGGATGGCGTTGCTGCCATAGGAAAAGTATTCGGCAGGTCTCCTCAGGAACTCCTCGCACAGTTCCTCTGCATATCTTTCCATGGTATTGTTCTTCGGAGTCTGGAACTGGCAGGAAAACAGGAAGGGGATCGCAAGCAATATGTAAAACAGTCTTTTCATAACTAAAAACGATAACCTACACCGATACGTCCTCCCACGAACGGGAGAATGGTTGCATAATGATCACCGAAGCCGTAGCATTCCACCTCTGCGAACCACTTCTGACCGAACTGCATGCCGCAGAAAGTCATCTGAATGCCCAGGTGCCGTTCCGGCTCTGAGTAGCGGGCCCATTGCCGGGGTTGTGCCGACTGGAAACGAAGGCCCATCTGTGCGGCTCCATACATCTTAAAGTAGGGACGGGAGACATAATAGTAGCGGATACCGGCAAGGGCCGTGAAGCAGAGGCTGTTCTGGTGCCCTTCTCTCACACCCGTGGAGGGGTTTACGTAGATGAAGCTCGTATTGCACAGCCCCAGATTGCCCGTAAGCGCCCACCTGCGGTGGAACTTCCAGGCGGCCTGCAGCGAGATGAATCCGGTGGTGTATGCATAGAAGGAGTTTTCGTACAGCTGCGTCGCGGACATCGGCCCATACCTCTGCTTGCGATCGATGCCCAGGGGGGTTCTCGTCCACTCAGAAAGGGGCATTCCGCTGATACCCAGACTCAGTTCCCAGGTCTTTTTCTCGGGCGGGTACAGCATTTCGGGGTCGCGGAGATACGGGCCGATGACCGTGGAATCGGGGCCATCGACGTAGAGGATATCGGCGTACAGACGGCTTACCCCGGTCCAGAGGTGCGCGGGCGCGCGGCGGCTCTGGAGCACCAGCAGGGCGTTTCCGCCAGCCTTCCAGGCTTCCTTCGATGCCGCGCTCAGGGCTGCCATGTAACTTTGGTCGGCGCCGCGGTCCTCGACATGCACGCTTCCGAGACGTTCGGCCGTCTTGATGCCGGGCGCGCCTTCATCCAGAATGGCCACGCGCGGATCCGCCAGGTTTTGCGGCCGTTGCGAGATCAGGTCCACTGTCACCCGCGGGGAGCAGGATGCCAGTAAGATAAGGAAAGGAATCAGAAAACGTTTCATACAAGTTCCTTAAAAGGTTAGTCCATTATCTACAATCCCTCTCGCCTCCACTTCTTGCATGGGTATTTGGATTTTAATCAGTGCGGGCTTACTCCCCCAGATCCACCAACGCTTTATCCTCCGGGCTCATGTCCTCATATCTCACGTCATCTGTCAAAAACAATTGCTCACACTTAAATCTGTGTAAAGATAATGTTTATCTAATTATCTACAAACAGCAATCTCTTTCTGGTCACTTAAGATCGTTTCACGACAAAGGGATGAGGGGAAGGGTGAATCTCGTCCCCTCCGAGATTCCGTCGCTGCGCTCCGGCATCTCTTGTCCTCCCGGAGGGTCCGAACCAAGGCATTCAGCTCATATGCCTACGGCATAATGGGCTGTTTCGTTTGCACAGCCCTTACGAAAACAAGTTTTCGACGGGCCGTACAAACAAAAACAGCCCAGCGCGATGCGCTGAGCTGAATGCACTTGGCGGAGGGGACGAGATTCGAACTCGTGGTACAGAATAACCCGTACGGCAGTTTAGCAAACTGCTGGTTTCAGCCACTCACCCACCCCTCCGGGCTTAAAGCGTTGAAACCCCGTCACAATGGACGGGAGTGCAAAGATACTATAAATTTCTGAGTTAACAAGTGCCGGAACAAAAAAATGCAGTCGGGGTTCTCACCTGGACTGCACTTTTGGTTAAACCGAAATAACGATAACCTAATAACCAACTTTTCCTTAGTCAACGCAAAATTAACAACGAAAAAGCCATATATTACACACGATTCGCGTAAAATCCTTCACAAATTGCGTAAAAATGGACCATTTATTGCAAAATAATGTTTCGCCATGTTTCGTTTTGGGCTTGTTTCATGAGAACTTCGCCCTTGTTGCGGGCCGTTGTCCAGCCGCCTACTACATTGCTGAGGAACACGACGCGGATGTGATGTACGCCTTTTTCCAGGACCAGCATTCCGTCATGACGGAAGTTTTTCCGCACTTCGCCCCGGTTGTCAATGACCAGGCGGCCGTCTATCCACACCTCGTCATAGAGGGAACTGAAGCTCCAGGCATCCGTCTGGGGAACCTGGAAATAGCCCTCGCCCTCCGCAGCGAAGAAATGGGGATCCTGCATATTGGCATGGAAGGGGTAGAGTTTGGGAATCCTCCGGATGTCGTCCAATTCACAGGAGGTCCAGACGGCGTTAAGAGGGATGTCGTGCGGAATGGTAAAAGCTCCGGGCGTGTGGCGGACGGAGAGTTTGCCGGTGAGCTGCGCCGGATGAAGGGCGGGAATGGGATCCATCTTCTCGAAGGAGACCGTACGCTCGGCGCTCAGCTTGCCATAGGACGACAGGCTGGCGATGCGCAGCATGCCGCTGTTCCGGACGACGATCGGCCCCTCATAGCGGGCCGATTCCGCCGTGGGCTTGCTTCCGTCCAGGGTGTAAACCATCTCCATGGGCCGCGACGTAGTGAAGGTGAGGACGGCCGAATCGCGGAAGGCAATCTGGCTGATGGAACCGCCGGGCTGCTCCGGCAGGGGCATGTGGTAGGCTACGCCCAGGGAGTCCAGCCGTTGGCACGCCGCGTCCAGACGCCGGCAGAAATCCGGGAAGTCCTTCTTCTCCAGCGGGGTCCAGGCTGTCTCGGCCACGGCGAACATCTTCGGGAAGGTAAGATAGTCGCGCATGTAATCCGTATAGATATACTCTCCCCAAAGATTGCCCTGGATACCCAGGATGTGCCTGGCCTCTTCGGGGGTCAGTTCGGCGGGGACGGGGTTGTAGTCGTAGGCTGTCTGCAGGACGTAATGGTGAGCATAGCCCTCCGGCTCCGCCTTGGGATCTCCCTGGTAGTGATTGAGGTAAAGACCGCCGCTGCCGGGAGTCATCACCACGTCATGCCCCTCGCGTGCAGCCTGGATGCCGCCTTTCTCTCCGCGCCAGCTCATGACGGTAGCGTTCGGGGACAGGCCGCCTTCCAGGATTTCATCCCAACCCACAAGGCTCTTTCCATACTTGGCGAGGATTCCTTCCATGCGACGGACGGCATAGCTCTGGAGTTTCTCCTCGGCCGTCCCTTTTTCATCGGCCTTCAGTCCTTCGGCGGCGATTCGGGCCTGGCAGGCGGGGCATTTCTCCCAGCGCACTTTACGGCACTCGTCTCCGCCGATGTGGAAATACCGGCCGGGGAACAGCGGGGCGATTTCCGCCACCACATCCTCCAGGAACTGGAAGGTAAATTCACTGCCGGGGCACAGGACAATGTCGGGGGAGCCCCAGACGGAGAAGTTGCCCACGGGCTGCTTGTCGCAGGAGAGTTCCGGATAGGAACGGATGGCTGCCATGCTATGGCCGGGCATCTCGATTTCGGGAACAACGGTAACGAAGCGTTCGGCGGCGTAGGCCACCACTTCCCGGATCTGCTCCTGGGTGTAGTAACCCTTGGTTACGCTGCCGTCAAACTCGGTACGTACGGCGCCCACTTCGGTGAGGCGGGGGTATTTCTTGATTTCCACGCGCCATCCCTGGTCGTCGGTAAGGTGCCAGTGCAGGACGTTGATCTTGTACTGGGACAGGATGTCGATGTGCTGCTTGATCTGCTCCACGCTCATGAAATGGCGGGATGCGTCCACCATGAGACCGCGCCAGCGGAAACGGGGATAGTCTTTGATCTTGACGCAGGGAATCTTTCCGTCCTGCTCCAGCTGGGCGAGCGTCTGGCGGGCATAGAACAGGCCGGCTTCGGTGGAGGCCACCGCCTTTACGCGCGTGCGAGTCACTTCAAGCGTATATCCCTCGGCAGGGATGGGGGCCGACGGTTTGAGGACAAACTCCATGTGCTTGTCCCCGTCCACCTTAAAATAGCCTTCCCGGACCTGCATTTCTGCGGGTGCGGGAAGAATCTGCGGCACAAGGGCCAGAAGAAGGGTAATCAGTTTTATCATTCGCTCATGAGTTTACGTACAATCTGGCCGATCTCGGAGTTGTCATGCACGCCGGCGAAAGCCTCGGCTCCGGGACCATAGGCAAAGACGGGAACCACGATGCCGTCGTGGCCGCCGGTGGAGAAATGCACCTTCACCTCATGGTCTTCGATGCTGCCCTTCAGGAGGGTGAGGCCGCCGGTGTTGTGGTCGGCGGTGACGACGACCAGCGTCTGGCCGTCTTTCTCGGCCCATTCGAGAACAGCGCCGATCACCTTGTCAAAGTCAAAGAGTTCCTCGCACATGTGGCCCACCTTGTTGCGATGGCACCAGTCGTCAATCTGGGAGCCTTCCACCATAAGGAAGAAGCCTTTCTCGTTGTCCAGCACCTGGAGAGCCTTCAGGGTGCTTTCCATGAGGACGGGACCGCGGTCCAGGCTGGGCTCGAGGTCATATTCGTCGTAAAGGCCCAGGAACTTGTCTCCCTCGGCACCGGCGATATCCTCCAGCTTGTCCACATAGGTATAACCCTTGGCCTTCATCTCATCGATGAGGTTGCGGCCGTCGCTGCGCTGGTTCCAGAAGTGGGTGCCGCCGCCGGAGATGAAGTCCACGTCGGCATCGACATACTGGGCGGCCAGGCCCTCTTCATCCCTACGGGAAGGGCCGTGGATGCAGAAATCGGCCGGCGTGGCGTCGTTGATACGGCAGGTGACGGTAACGCCCGTCTTCATGCCCTTCACGCGCTTGCCCCACTGGAGGTTGGACTCGACGACCTCTCCGTCGGGGCCCAGCCCGATGTAGCCGTACTTGGTCTTTTTACCGATTGCGAGGGCCGTTCCGCCGGCGCAGGAGTCGGTGATGAGACGGTCCGTGGTGGTGGTGATGGAATAACCGGCCACAGGCATATTCTCAATGTTGAGAGCACCGCCGTTGGCCACCCAGCCCACACTCCACTGGCTGAGGCCCGTGCCGTCGCCGATCATGAAGATGACGTTTTTGACCTTCTTCCCTTCGGGCTGCTTCACGGAAACGGTCTGATAGGGAGTTTCCACCTTGTACTGGTCGTCCTTGGAGAAGGAGTAGGTGGCATACTTGGAACGGTCCCGGTCCAGGGACTCGGGGGTCTGGGCGTAGGCCTGGAAGGCGCACAGTGCCAGGAGGATGTAGAGAATCTTTTTCATTTATTCAGTTAATTTCGAGTTCCAGCCGCTAAAGGAGATGGCGGCGTTTGCAATGCCCTCCGGAAGGGTGCAGCGGATGGTGCGGCTTTCCCCGGGAAGGACCGTGAAGAAGTTGTCGCTCCAGAAAGTGCCAGGGATGAGCTGGCCGGAAGCGTCTTTTGCCTTCAGGATATTCTGGTAGGCGATCACAGATGTCTTATTGATAAGGGTGACATCGTATCCGCCTTCCACAGCTTCCACCTGCATCTGGAGCGATGTCTCGGGAAGAAGGGAGACAAAGCTGAGGTCGGCGGATTTCTCGACGGGGATGCCCCACCAGTCGGACTGGTCCCACTTGTAGCGGTTGTTCCCGGCGGGAATGCAGTAGAAATTGGAAGCGCTGTAGTCTCCGCCCTTGATTTCCACGGCGAGGAAACAGGCTCCCTCCACGGGGGCGCCCACCTTGCGGGGATCGCGGGGACGGGAAGTCACTTTCTCGCACTCCTCACGGACAAGGCGGCTGTCTTTGTCATAGACGCGCAGAAAGACCTCGTACGAAGCCTCGGGGGTGGCGTCGTTCACTACATAGACGCAATGGTCGGCATAATTATAGACGGCCTGGACGGGTGCGTTCGCCGCCTTCACGCCATAATAACCGGCCGTGGGGATGCCCCACCAGTCGTAGAGCTGCCAGTACAGGGAAGGCCAGGCGCTGTTGAGCATCCACTGGACGATACCGGTGGCCTCCGGAACGTTGGCACGGAAGGCCTCATACATGGAACGGGTGGCGTCATAGTCCATAGCGTGCGCCTTGCGCATGAAATCATCCAACCCCTCGGCGGCACCGTAGGATGCCTTCATGGCGTTTTCCAGGAAGGTGGTGTTGTTCATGTGGGAAGAGGAAGCGGTGCAGTGGAACCCCCAGTTGGGGCCTATGGGCCAGAGTTCCTTCTCACCCACCATGCGCTTGACGGATTCCAGCTGGGGAATCTGCAGGCCGGGGCCGGTCTCGGTGTTGAAACCATAGTTGCCGCCGTAGCGGTTGTCCAGCCACCAGTAATCCGGGCCCACATACTCATAGGGGCCCTCCATCTTCATGCCGGAAGGTCCGTCCAGGGAAGTCATCCCCTTTGCGGAGCAGACATAGGGCCGATAATCCAGTTTGCCGTAAAGCTCCAGATACTGCTTCTCCAGCGTGGGGTTGGGAATGCGGTCGCTGCCCGTGAGCCAGCCGATGACGCTGGGATGGTTGCGGAGCCAGATGACCTGGTCGTGGAAGTAACGTACGGCGAGGGCCTCGGACTTGGGGTCGTTGATGCAGCCGAAGTGCTTGTATTCGGGAAGGCCGCAGTAGCTCTCCCACTCCCACTGGCAGCTGAAACCTACCAGGGCCATGAGGCCATAGCGGTCGCAGAGGTCATAGATGGTCTGGTCTTTTCCCCAGATATTCTCAAAGCGGATGCTGTTCAGGCCCATATCGGCCACCAGCTTCACCTGCGCCTCCAGGCTCTCGGGGGTGTCCTGCATGAAGATGTCGTCCGTCCAGCCGGCGCTCTTGACAAGCACTTTCTGTCCGTTAAGGATGAACTGGCGGTGGCCGTAGGGCGTAATCTCGCTTTCTATGCTGCGGAGGCCGAAGACAGCCGATGCGCTATGGGACGCCTTCTTGCCTTTGCAGAAAGAGACCTCCAGATGGTAGAGTTCAGGCTTCCCCAGTTCGGCCGTCCACCAGATACGGGGATTCTCCACCTGCTCGGTGACGGTGACCACCTTGGTTTCCCCGGCAGCAAGGGTAGCGGGAATACTGAACTTACCGCCTTCATAAACGCCTTCCACCGTGCCCTTCACGGGGTTCTTGCTCAGGTTCACCAGCGTAATCTGGGCTTCGAAAGCGGCCTTGGAGAGGTCCTTGGTGTCAATGACGGGTTTCACAAACACATCCTTCACCTCAACGTCCGGGGTGGAGATGAGGGTGACCGGACGAATGATGCCCATGCTCTCGTCCACGGGACGGGGGTTCCAGTCCACGTAACCGGCATTGAGGTCCCCGCTCTGCGCGCGGCGGAGCTTCACCTTGAGGGAATTGTAGTTTGTAACGATGCCCGTCACGTCGAATTCACGAACGATGTAAGGGCCGTAGGTGGTGTCGGCCGATGCTATGCATTTGCCGTTGAGCTCGATATCGGCATAATAGTTCAGGCCCTCGAAGCGGAGGACGTGGCGCAGGCCCTTGCGGGCCCGGAAGCGGGTGGTGAACACCCACGTGTCGTCGAAGATGGTTTTGTCAATGGCCTTGTACCGGTCCTCTTCCAGGACATCGGGGCCGAAATAACCGGCTTCGTTCAGGGCACCGGCCACGGTGCAGGGCACATCGACCTGATAAACGGTCTTCTGACCTTCCCGCTGGAGCGTCCAACGGGTAAGCGGTCCGGCCTGTGCGGAAAAGGCCGTCACCATCGCAAGGAATAATAAGGCAAGTCTTTTCATGGGTCTTTTATGCTAATGAAGCCGCACCCACCAAAGCGGTGTCTTCGTCGGGCATGGCAATGATTTTCAACTGGTCAAGGGCGGTCGCGTAGGGGTAGCTGCAGCGGAGCGCTTCCCAGGTGGCGTCCGAGAAATACGGGAAGGCATGGGCGATTCCGCCGCCCAGCACAATGCAGTCCGCGTCATAGGCATACATCACCACGGCCAGGAAACGGCCCAGGTGGGAGCCGAAATCCTTGTAGTGGGCCAGGGCAGTCTCGTCTCCCCCGGCGGCCGCCAGGGAAAGGGCCTTGGGATCCAGGCCGCGGGCGGTGAAATACTTCTTGGAGCAGAAAGACTCGTAGTCGGCCCCCTCGTACGGGATAGCGCCGATTTCTCCGCTTCCGCAGTGGGTCCCGGAGAATAGTTTCCCGTCTATCACGATGCCCACGCCGGTGCCGGTACCGAGGGTGACCGTCACCACGCTGGTGAGACCGCCGCCCACCTTCACCGCTGCGCCCAGGGCATAGCAGTTGGCGTCATTGTTCACGAAAACGGGAATGTCGAAACGCTCCTCCAGCGTATCCTTGAGGGGCACCACATCCCAGGAGGGAATGTTGGCCGCATTGTAAACGATGCCCTTCACCGGATCTGTCAGGGAAGGGACGCCGATACCTATCTTCTTTACGCCTGGAACCAGGAACTGCTCAATCCGGTCTCCCAGATAAATCAATGTGTCTTCGAGTGTCGCTGTCTTGGGAAAAGAGGGAACCTGAATCTTCTTGACTACCCTGGCGCTGTCAACGAGGCCCAGGTTGATGGTCGTTCCTCCGATATCAATACCGAGTGTCATCAGTGAAAAAATGGTTAGTGCCACAAAGGTAGGTGACAGAATACCCGGACAAGGGGGATTTTGCGCAATTCTTATCCCATCTTGCGCAAAAAATTAAAGCGTTTACGGTACTCGGACGGGGTGCAGCCTTTCAGCTCCTTGAAGCGGCGGGACATGGATTTGGGGTCCGGTTCGTCCATGCGGGCGGCCAGGTTGCCGATGGAATCCTGCGTGTCCAGCAGAAGGCGGGCGAAGTAGTCGATGCGCTGCTCGGAGATGTACTGATAGATGGTTTTCCCGGTAGCCTTGAGGAAACGCTGTTCCAGCAGCCGGCGGGACATGGCTACCTGCTGGAGGACGTCCGTCACATCGATTTTGTGGTCCAGGTTGGAGTGAATGAAGGTAAGCGCCTGGTGAACCTGGATATCTTTGGTAGTAATGAGGTTGGAGGATTCACGCGTGACGATGTGCAGGGGCTGCAGCACGATGTCCATACCCTGGTAGGAGGGGTCCTTCACCATCTGGGTAGCCATGGCGGCTGCTTCGTATCCGCCCCTTTCGATATCCACGTCGATGGAGGTAATGGGCGGATTGGCCATGTTGCACAGGATCTCGTCGTTGTCCACGCCGATGATAGCGGCGTCGTAAGGAATGCGCAGCCCCACGGCCTTGCAGGATTCTTCCAGCAGAACGGCCTGATTGTCGTCGCACGCAAAAATTCCCACCGGCTTGGGCAGGGCAACCAGCCATTCCTGCAGCAGGTCCTGCTGGTAGTACCAGAGGTTGGACACGCGGTGGCGGTCGAAGATGTGGATGTGTTCTTTATACCCGGCTTCTTCCAGATAGTCGCGGAAACCGTCCCGGCGCCCGTCGCTCCAGCACATTCCGTTGTTCCCGAAAAAAGCGAACTCCCGGAAGCCGCGGGCCACAAAGCGCTCGGCGGCCATGGCGCCCATCTGCCGATAGTCGGCCGTAATATTGGGGACGTCCGGGAAGAGGGAGATGTAGTCCTGCGCCAGCACGACGATGCCTTTCCGGCGGAACAGCTCGAGGTTGTCGCCAGGGTCGAACTGGCCGATGACTACATCGGCCTTCCAGTCCTCCGCGAAGCGCACCATCTGTTTGAGGCTGTTCTCCCGCTTGAAGGACGGCGGCATGCGGCACACCTCCCACCTTTGTCCCGTTTCACGGGAATACCGTAAAATACCGCGGAGCAGTCTGTATGCAAACTGCTCCGTGAAGTCGGTCATAAAAAGAAGTCTCATTTGAATTGCGCGTTCAGATATGACTTGACATCCTCCCACTTGTAATAAGGAAATCCCTCAAGTCCCAGGATGGGAGTCTCGCGCTCATTCAGGAGAGGTTTCACAAGGACGTCTCCGGCCTTGTTGCGGTAGAAGATGAGCTGCACGTTGCCGCCGAAGGGGGTATAGCGCCAGCCGGGCCAGTCCTTGCAAGTCTGCTGGTCCAGACGCTCGGCCACACCCTTAAGGCCCAGGCGGGAAGAGAGGGCCAGCAGCTGGTAGTCGTGGCCGAAGCGGAGGTCGGCGGCATATTCGCCGGTGGCGATGGCGGCATCGGCCTTCTCGATGATGTCCCGGATGAGGGGATCCAGCACTTTCATGCGCTCGTCGCCGAATTCCACGGAATTGCACTGGCGCAGGTAGAAGCTCATGGCCAGATTCTGCTGGTAGGCGTAGAGTTCATCCCAGGAGAAGAGGCGGAAGAGACGGTCGTCCAGCTGGAAAGCCGCGCAGCCTACGGCCATATTGTACGTCTGCTGCATGAGGGAGACGGGGTTGCCGGTGAGCGGGCGGGCGGCGGCGGGATCCGTGAACACGCGGCGAAGGAACGCGGCGGTATCCGGCATGTTCTCCCGTGCCTGGCGAGCCAGGATCTTGTACACGGAGTCACGCGTGGCACGGTTGGAGTCCGTGCTCAGAATTTTCATCAGCTCCTCGCCGGTATCCCAGTGGATGTCCAGCCCTTTCTCCTGCTCCATGAGCTCGCCGGTGAAGGCGCACATGCTCACGATCACACGCTGGGAGGTGCTGGAACGGGCACTGATCTTCTTGCTGCCGTTATGGAAGACGGGCTTGTAGTTCTGGTACATGCGCCGGGCAATCTGGCGATGTTCCTGCGTCCCCAGGTAGGTGAGGCGTCCGTCCATGTTGTCGTGCAGGCGGATGACCTCGTCGATCTGCTCCATGGCAGCCTTGCCCTCCGCGGTAAGCAGGCCCGCGTCGAAGGCGCGGTGGTACTTGGCCGATATGTCGGCGTACGGCTTCCCGCCCCAGTTGGAGCGGGAGCCGTGGCGTCCGTAATGGCTGATATAAAAAGGCTTATACCCCTTGGGCGCAGGCGTCTGCGGGCCGGGGATATACTCGTAGGGGTCCATGTTCATTCCGGCGCGGAAGATGTTCTCCTGAATGTCGGCCATCAGGGACTCACGGGCTGTCTGTGCGGACAGGGCCAGCGGTAACAGCAGCAAAAGAAGGGCGTACAGTCTTTTCATAACAGGTTTATTCTTGGTTTTTGGGTTTGACGGCCAGCCAGAGGCCGATGATGGTAAAGGCGGCGTTCATCAGCAGCAATTCGTAACTGAAGTGGTAGCCGTTGAACCATTTGACGGAATTCATATCCAGCACCAGGCACAGGATGGGGGCGATGACGGCAATCACCGGCACCCAGCCGTCGCGCACCTTGCGCTTCCAGATGAGGCCGAAGGTAAACAGGCCCAGGAGAGGGCCGTAGGTGTAACTGGCCAGACGGTACACGGCGTCGATGACGCTGGTGGAGTTGAGGGCATGGAACACCACGATGGCGATGCCCATCAGCACGGCCATACAGCTGTGGATGAGGGTGCGCTTGCTGTCCTTGCCGCCCAGGATGTCGATGGTGAAGGACGTAGTGAGCGAAGTGAGGGCGCTGCCGCCGGCCGGGAACCCGGCCATCACCAGGCCCACCAGGAAGAGGATGCCCACGATCTTGGGCAGACCGCCGTTCCAGGCCACGGCCGGGAAAAGCTGGTCCCCGCGGGCTTCGATGCCATGGAGACCGGCATACTGATACAGGGCCACACCCAGGAACAGGAACAGGGAAATCATCACGGCCTGCAGCAGGATGGAGACCATGAGATTCTTCTGGGAGTCCTTAACGTTCTTGCAGGCCAGGGTGCGCTGCATCATGTCCTGGTCCAGACCCGTCATGGCGATGACGGTGAACATGCCGCCCAGCAGCTGTTTCCAGAAATACTGGGGAGCGTTTACATCGTCGAAGTGGAAGAGTTTCATGTAGCCGGTGTCCAGCTTGCCCACCTCTTTACCTACCAGGATGAGGGTGAGACCCACCGCCGCCAGCATGCACAGCGTCTTGAAAATATCCATGCCGATGACGGCCTTCACGCCGCCGCGCACGGTGTAGAGCCACACCAGCAGCACGGACAGGGCTACCGTTATCGGGAACGGGACGCCGAGGGGGCCCAGCAGCAGTAACTGGAGTGTGGCGCAAACCAGATACAGACGGGCGCTGGCGCCCAGAATTTTCGATATGAAGAAAAACCATGCGCCGGTCTTGTGCGACGCAATGCCGAAACGTTTGTCCAGATACTCATATACGGACACAACATTCAGCTTGAAGTATAGCGGGCAAAGCACAAAGGCAATGACCATGTAACCAAGGAAGAAACCCATTACCATCTGCAGGTAGCCGAAGCCGGCCACGCCCACCATACCGGGAACGGACACGAAAGTAACGCCGGACAGGCAGGAGCCGATCATGGCGATGGCTACTTTCCACCATGCGGTGGAACGGGTTGCATAAAAGTCTTTTTTAGGCATTTTTCAAGTTATCTTTATAAGCTCTTCCGATGGGAAGTTTTTCCTCCACTCCCATCAGATGTACCTTGGCGCAGGTTCGGTGTTCAATGCGCCACAGCGGTACGATATAGGAACGGTGGATACGCACGAACTTCCCTTCCGGGAGCATATCCATTACGCTCTTGAGCGCAATCTGGGATACGACGTCCTGCCTGTGGTCCAGGTGGAAACATGCGTAGTTGTTCCGTCCCTCGATGTATTGGATGGCCGACAGCGGGAGATGGATTACCCGGTAATCGGCCTTGACCTGGATTTCCTCGCCGGCGACGCTTTCCGCCTCCGAGCGCTTGATTTCCAGGGCTTCGCTCGCCTCGGCCTCGGCCTCGTCTTCCTCCTTCACGGCCGCGAGGGAACGGATGCGGGAAGTGAGGTATCCCACAGGGATGGCATAGGCGTTGACAGCGATATACAGGATCCAGATCGCCCGGATATGCAGGGGAAGCTCCCCGACGCGGACGGCGGATTCAGAAGGAAAATCTACTGGCGTAAAGCACATCAGGAAGGTGACCACGGTCATGAGGAAAAGGGCACCCGCCACGGTAATCTTACTTCCCCTTCCCCCTTGAAACAGCATGGGGCCAAGAACCTTGCGGCCCATGACCCACACACCGTATAGCCATAGAATGTAAAGCAGGACACCGTTCGCGTGCCACGCCAGCCATTCACCTACAGGGAAAAGGAACATCATCCCCGGCACCACAAGGGTGCAGAAGATGATGTCCAGTATAACTTCTGCCTTCACGGTTTAGAACTCGTAACCGGCGAATTCGATGTCATTCACGGCACGCTCCTTCAGGGAAGCGTTCTTGAAGGCCTTCTCGAGGTTGGCCTTCACGTCGGCGGCCTTGCCCTGACGGGCGGCGATGATGGCCTTCAGGTACCAGACCTTGGGATCTCCGCAGTGGGCGGTCTTCAGGGCCTTGTCCAGCTGGTCGGTAAGGATGAGGGCCAGGACGCTGTTGTGGCAGCAACCCTGGGGCTGCTCAAGCACCTGGGCGGCCTCTTCGTACTGGCCGGTGAGGATGAGCACGGTGCCCAGGTTGGCCTTGGCCTCTTCGGTACCGGCTTTGCGGAAGCAGTTCTCGGCGGTCTTGAAGTCGTCCTTGTGGAGAGCGAGAACGCCCATGGCGTTGATGACGTCACCGTCGGCGGCTTTCACCTCTGCCAGGCCGGCCTCGGCCTTGGCATCCTTGCCCTGGTTCAGGTAAAGGACGGCGAGGTTGTACTGGGCACGGTCGCTGGCGAAACGCTCGATGGCCTTCTTGTAGATGCTTTCCTTCTGGGCCTCGTCCTTGATGACGGAGGCTACGCGCAGGAGGGCTTCCTCGTCCAGGACGGACTCGTTGTTGGCGAGCAGGGCGATGAGTTCCTCGTTGGTGTAGTTCTTATACTCGACGTTGGCGATGAGGCGGGCGCGGCGCAGTTCCGGGAGAACCTCGCCCTTGAGGGCGGTGAACACCTGGGACATGTTGCGGATTTCGTTCTCACGGACGGCGGGATCGCTGTACATGGACAGGACGCGGAGGATGAGGTGCTTGTCCTCAATGTCGCTTTCGTTCACGAGCTGCTGGAAACCTTCCCAGTCCTCACCGACGCTGCGCACGGTGGGATCGGCGGCCTCGTGGCCCTTGGTAACCTGCTTCCAGGCCTTGCTGGCGCTGGCGGAACGGTTGTCGGAGAGCTTGTTGTTCAGTTTCTCGGCGCCTTCCGGGGAAGCGTAGGCAACGATCTCGGTGCTCTTGACGGTGGTGCGCTCATCGGCCGCGGCGGCATCCAGGGCGGCGAGGAATTCCTTCACGGACTTGCCCTTGAGCTCGGTGTTGCGGACATTGGCGCTGTTCACCAGGTACTTGATCTGGCCCTCGGTGGTGGAGGAGATCACGTCCTGATAGTTGTCCTTCTTGTAGGCGACGTTACCAGCACGCTTGACAAGCATATAAGTGGTATTGGCACCGTCGGCCACGCGCATGGCGGGAAGATTGATGCTCTTCTTGCCGGCGATCACCTTGCCGCGCAGCTCCAGGTAGCTCTTCTCCATGCCTTCCACATAGTCGAAGTGGATTTTCTCACTGACCTTCTGGCCGCCCTTGGCAACCACCTTGTAGTTGTTCTTCACGTTTTCACCCTGGTACTTGAAAGGCTGCATGGCAGCCTCGCCGCCCTGGTAAACGATGACGGGAGTCACTTCCAGGATCACGTTGGGATTGAAGTAATCCTTGGGATAGGTAACGGAGACGGTGGCGTCGATGGTGCCGTTCACCACCTCCAGAACGGCGGGATTGCATTCCGCCTTTACATTCTCGGCCATTTTGGCCATCTTTTCAGGGGAGGCGCAGGCTACTGCAAAGAGCGCTGCGGCCAGGTAGATAAGTGATTTTTTCATTTTCTATAGATTAGTTATTGTTTCTACTGCAAGGACAAATATACATATTTTTTAGTAAATTTGCACGGATATGGACCTGCAAGCATTAAAGAACAAATACGATATCATCGGCAACGACCCGGTGCTGAACGACGCGCTGGAGACGGCTGTCAAGTTCGCCCCCACCGGCCTAAGCGTTCTCATTCAAGGAGAAAGCGGCGTCGGTAAGGAGAACGTAGCCCGTATCATCCACCAGTTCAGTACCCGCAGACAGGGAAATTTTTTCGTCGTCAACTGCGGCGCCCTTCCCAAGGAACTGGTCAACTCCGAACTGTTCGGCCATGTCAAGGGCTCCTTCACCGGCGCGGTGGACAACCGCAAGGGCTATTTCGAGGAGGCCGACGGCGGGACGCTCTTCCTGGATGAGATCGCGGAGCTTCCCCTGGAGTCCCAGGCCCTGCTGCTGCGCGTGCTGCAGAGCGGCGAGTACCGCAAGGTGGGCTCCAACAAGGTGGAGCACACGGATGTCCGCGTGGTCGCCGCTACCAACGTCCACCTGTACGAGGCCGTTAAACGCGGCAAGTTCCGCGAGGACCTTTATTTCCGCCTTTCCGCGGCCCAGATCCGCATCCCTCCCCTGCGCGAAAGGCAGGGAGATATCTACCTGCTTTTCAGAAAGTTCACGTCTGATTTCTCGGAGGTGAACGGCATGTGCAAGATCAGCCTCCGGCCGGATGCCATCCGCCTGCTGGAGCAATACCGCTGGCCGGGTAACATCCGCCAGCTGCAGGGATTCACGCAAAGCCTCACGGCGCAGCTGTCGGTGAAGGTCACGCCCACCCTCCAGCGCATCGAGCTCAGCGCCCAGGACCTGCAGCCGCTGATGCCCCACGAACAGGGGGATCCGATCCCGGTCTTGTACGAAGGGCCCGCGGGAGCATCGGCCCAACCCTCTTTCAGCGCCGACGAACGGCAGGCCATCTTCAAGGCCATCTTCGACCTCAAGCAGGAGGTGGACGCCCTGAAGGCCCGCATCGACCGCCGCGAACTGCCTGCGCCGGCAACCCACGCCGCGCCCGTCATGGACGAGGCCGAGTGGCAGGGCGAGGAGGAGTTCTCCGCGCATCGGCCCATCGTGCATGTACAAACCCGCGAAGAACCGGAGGAGGAAGGCTCGCTGAGCGTCCGCCGCAATGAGGAGGACCTCATCCGCCAGGCCCTGGAAAAGTACCACGGCAACCGAAAGAAAGCCGCCGAGGAACTGGGCATGAGCGAACGTACCCTCTATCGCAAACTTCCGCCCGAATACCGTAAGAAATGAAGCGATTTGTCCCCCTCGTTCTGATGGCCCTGCTGGCCGTTTCCTGTGGAATCTATTCTTTCACAGGCACTTCCATCCAGGCCGACGTAAACACCATCACCATCCCTTATGTGGAATACAAGGCCCTGCTCGTGAATCCGTCCCTGTCGGCCGACATGACGGAGGCCCTGCAGGAAAAGTTCCGCAAGCTCACCCGCCTGGAGCAGGTGGATGTGGACGGAGACCTGGAACTGGTCTGCGAGATTACCGGGTATGACGTGAAGGCCGTCGCCGTGACGGCCGACGAGCAGCCCGCCCAGAACCGCCTCACCGTTACCGTCAAAATTGACTTCTCCAACAAGAAATACCCCGAGGACGACGTAACCAACAAGTCATTCAGCGCCTACGAGGACTTCGACTCCGCCCTGTCCCTGGACGCCGTGCAGGGAACCCTCTGCGAGACCATCGTCGAGAAACTGGTGGAAGACATCTTCAACGCAACCGTAGCCCAATGGTAAGCCATATCGACATACACGCCCTGACGCTGGACGAACTCACGGGGGTGGTGAACCTGTATCCCTGGTACTCCGCCGCCCGCCTGGAGTTGTGCCGCCGCATGTTCGCCATGGGCGACAACGCCTGGAGCGAGGAAGAATTCGCCGCCCAGGCCCTCTATGTGGCCGACAGGGGGAAATTCTCGGACCTGGTACGCGGCAGGCGGCGCGTCAACTGCGAGGACAAGGATGCATCGGCCCTGCTGGCGGCATATATGGAGCCGTCGGCCCCCCGGCAGGAGGAGGCGCCGGTCCACTCGGTGCGCGTAGTGGGCGGAGACTATTTCTCGCAGGCCCAGTACGACAAAGTGCGCGAAGGGTCGGATCACGTTTTCTCGCGCCTGGCCGGAAAGCCGCAGCCGGAAGTTGCCGCACCGGAAGAAGACACGACCGAAATCGCCGAGCGCTTCGCCACCGAGACGCTGGCGCAAATATTTGTAGAACAGGGCCGATACGAAGAAGCCAAACGCATTTATTCCCGTCTGATTTTGGATATTCCGGAAAAAAGTGCTTACTTTGCATCCCTTATTGACAAATTGTCCCAAATTGACTAATAAAAAATAATCAATAAATGAGCGCAATATTCACTACCCTGGTTGTTCTGATTATTATCGCAGCCATCCTCCTGATTGCGGTCGTCCTCCTTCAGAACGGCAAGGACGGCGGCCTCGCCACCAACTTCACCTCTGCTAACCAGACCCTCGGCGTACGCCAGACGGCCACCATCCTGGAGAAAGCCACCTGGTACCTCGTCGCCTTCATTCTGGTCCTGTCCATCGCCACGGTCTTCGTGGCCCGCGGCGGCAGCAACAAAGGTTCCAACGAGGCCATCTCCACTGAGATCCTGAACGAGACCGAGCAGGCCCAGGACGAAGTCCCCGCCTTCCCCATCTCCCAGGAGAACCCCGAAGAGGCTGCTGAGTAATCAGTCCCCTTTCATTGAAATCTTAACGGCAATCCCTTCGGGTTGCCGTTTTTTGTGCCCATCCTACCCAGGCGCGCCCCTTCTGCCGTCGCACCCCAAACGACCTTCGCGTACGGACCAACCTTCTTCCGGCGCCAGCCGGGGGGCACGGCCATCCCCGAATCAATGTGTGCACCCACCATCCCTCCGCGCGTGGGGTGAGGTTCCCCCTGGGGTACCGCTTCGGCGTAAGTTTCCTGCCGAGGGCACGATTTGCCGGCACGGCAAACGTGACCAACACGCGCCGGATGCGTCTCGCGCCCCACTGACCGTCCCCACCGGCGCCCCAACCACCTTCGCGTCCGTTCCTCACGGCTCCCACCGGGAGCCGCCCCTTCTCGTTAACATATGCCAGACACCCCAACCCCACGCCATCATACACTCAGAGGCAAAAAATCCCCCCTCCTACAACACTAACTGTCGCAGGTGGAACACTAAACCGCCGCAGGTGGACCGCCATACTGCCGCAGGTGGAACACCAAACTGTCGCAGGTGGGCATTTTTGTGCACCACCTGCCACGCAAAATGGGCACTGGTGCGTTCCAGCGCCGCAGGTGGCAAAGGTTTTTGCCCACCTGCAGCGGTACGGCTTCCCACCTGCTGCGCCACGGCCCCTCACCTGCCACATCACTGCCTGCTACCGGCCCATCTTCGTCACCTCTGGGGAAGGTCCACGGTATGTTTGGGGAAGGTCTCTTTTTGGAGGGGCCACCTTCCCCAAGGGTTCGGCCTCTCAGGGCTCTCCAGTGGCATCTCAATGGGGAAGGTCCCGCCACTAAAATCAGACCTTCCCCAAACGCAAGCCACACCTTCCCCAAACATAAGGCACCCCTCGCCCAGGCAAGCCACGACCTCACGCAGGCAAGCCACACCCTACCCAGGCAAGGTGCGACCTCACCCAAAAAAAGATCCGGCAGAAGGGATTACCAGCGGAGGGTGCGGGAGGAGTCGGGGTAGACGCTGAGGTGGACCCGGAGGGTTTCGGGAGGAAGGAGGGACTCGATGTTTTCCGGCCATTCCATCAGGCAGAGGGCGCCGGAGTCGAGATAGTCGTAGAGGCCGATGTCCAGGGCCTCTTCGGGACGTTCGATGCGGTAGAAGTCGAAGTGGTAGATGGGCTCTCCGGCACCGCCGCGGTATTCGTTCACGATGGCGAAGGTGGGGGAACTGATGGCGTCTTCCCGGACGCCAAGGGCTTTGCAAAGGGCGGTGGTGAAGGTGGTCTTGCCGGCGCCCATAGGTGCGTAGAAGGCCACAAGGGTATTGTCCCCGATGGCTTCCAGGAACGCCTTGGCGGCGCGGTCCAGGTCTTCCAGACCCGCTATCCGGATTTCATGGTTCATGTTGCAAAGATACTACATTTCCAGGATATTCTGCCTATCCAGGAAACGGTACATCGCCGCCTCGGAAAGGTGCTCCGGCCGGATGTAGGCGCTGCCGGCAAGGTCCGCGATGGTGCGGGCTATCTTGATGACGCGTGTGTAGGCTCGGGCGCTCAGCCCCAACTTGTCGATAATTCCCTCCAGCAGGTCCTTGCACGTCTCGTCCAGGGGACAGTACTTTTCCAGCTGCGGGCCGTTCATCTCCGCGTTGCAGAAGATGCCCGTTCCGGCGAAACGTTCCCGCTGAATCTCCCGCGCCTTCAGGACCCGCGCCGCGATGTCCGCCGAAGGCTCCGACTTCCCGCCCCGGACCAGGGCCGATGTCTCCACGGGATGCATCCACAGCTGGATATCGATACGGTCCATAATGGGCCCGCTGAGCTTGGAGATATAGGTGTAACGCTGACCGGGGGAGCAGGTGCAGCGGTCCCCCTCCCCGTAGTAGCCGCAGGGGCAGGGATTGGATGCCGCCACCAGCATGAAGGAAGCCGGGTACTCCACCTTCGCCTTGAGGCGCGAGATAGTCACCTTCCTGTCCTCCAGCGGTCCCCGGAGCGCCTCCAGCGAACTCTTCGGCGCCTCGCAGAACTCGTCCAGGAACAGCACCCCGTTCGTCGCCAGGGAGACCTCTCCGGGAAGGATATTGTCGCCGCTTCCCCCGCCCAGCAGGGCCGCTTTCGAGGCCGATATATGCGGAGCCCGGAAAGGCCGCGTACGGATAAAACCCAGACCGCCCGACGAACGTCCCGCCACTGAATAAACCTTCGAGGTGATGGCGCTTTCCTCCAGGCTCATCGGCGGAAGAATGCCTGCCAGGGCCTTCGCTATCGAGCTTTTCCCGCTTCCGGGCGCGCCCACCAGCAGGACATTGTGCTGCCCCGCGCTGGCGATTTCCACCCCGCGCTTGGCCCCTTCCTGGCCGATGATATCGGCAAAATCCATATAGGGGCGCAGCGGGTTGCGGGAAGCCTCCAGCGACTTCCGGTACAGCTCCGTATTCCAGATGAGCAGATTCGACGGGTCTTCCTCCTCTTCCAGCACCCGGAGGACGTCCTCCAGCGTGCGCACGCCGTAAATCTCCACGTCGCCGTAGTCCACCGCCTCCAGGGCCGATTCCTCCGGCAGGATGCAGCCGCGGAAGCCCATCCGCCGGGCCAGTTCCACCACGGGAAGCGTCCCGCTCACCGGACGGATACCGCCGTCCAGCCCCAGCTCTCCCATCACCAGGAACTTGTCCAGTCCCTTCAGGTTCCGCTGACCGGAAGCGGCGATGATACCCAGCGCAATGGGAAGGTCGTAGCCGCTCCCCTGCTTGTGGAGGTCGGCCGGAGCCAGATTGATGACGATTTTCTTCCCGGGGATATGGAAGCCTTTGGCCTGCAGGGCTGTCACCGTCCGCAGGAGGCTTTCCTTTACGGCGGCATCGGCCAGGCCTACCAGATGGATTCCTACGCCCAGGATGATATTTACCTCTACCGTCACGGGGACGGCCTCGATGCCCAGGCACTTTGCACTATGAACGTAAACCAGCATAACCTATTCGAAATAAATACCCGTAAAATATCCGTTGAAAGAGAGCTCCTTCTTTTCCGTATTCACTACCAGCAGATTGCCGCCGCCGGCGTCGTCGGCCGTCAGTGCCACGGCGATGGTCCCCTTCCGGTAGCGCGCGCAGCTGGCCGTGTGCAGACGGAAGGTTTCCAGCGGCAGTTCCACCGACACGGAATCCCGGATGACATAACGCACGCAGTCCTCATAGTCGCAGCTTACGACCGCCCGTTCGCCGTCCTCCGTGAAGAGATGGGCCACGTGCTGGCCGTGGGGATTGCAGTACTCCGTCACCAGCGAGTCGGCGTCGCGGATCCACATGGAGAACGCGTACCCTTCCTCGTGCTCGCCCCTGATCCGCATACGGCCGTCCACGCGCACGAGGCTCATTCCGCGGGCCGATGCAGGCAGGTTTTCCATCAGCTTCAGCTCGTCCTCTTTCAGGAAACACATGCGCCCGTAGCGGTATTCCAGGCGATAAACGGTATCCTGGAACACACGGACGTCATACAGGCGGCTGCCGGATAGCGCCGGAATCATTTTCCGCGTCTCCGCCCCCTTCATGACACGGTATTCCCACATATCGGCCGTTTCCGTGGATACGGGGAGGGCATAGGTGTAATATACATTGCCGCCGTCCCGGCAAAGCGCGCCTCCTTCCCAGTCCGGCGAAAACGCGCCGCCCACCACCACGCCCTTCGCCGAAGAGAACACCTCCTCCCCGTTCACGCGGTAGCAGATGCCGCCGCCTGGACGCTGGCCCAGCGTATGGACGGACCCGTCGGTCACCAGAAATCCCATCATCTTTTCCTCTCCGGCATAGGAAAACAGCAGCTGGCCGTCGCAGGTGATACTGGTCCGGAAGCCGTCGGTGGTGTTGGTCCACAGATGACCGTCCTGGTAGTGGCTTTTTTCCGGCCCAGGCTCTACGTACTTGTCCAGCGTATCCACGGCCACGCCGTCCCGGAAGAGAACCAGACGGCAGGGCGATGTCCGGCCCGCCCGCCAGTTCACCGTATCCGGGAAGACGACGGCTGTGGCATACACCACCGCCTTCCCCCGCGTGGAATCCGGAGCGGCCGGGCGCACGCGGGGATCATCCGCACCTTCCCGCCCGGGTTTGTCGAAAAGAGGTCTTACACAACTTAGAAGCAGCGCCATCGGCAGCAGCAGAATCAGAAACTTTTTCATCGCACGTCGTTTTTTTTCGTGGCAGAAAAGTCGGCAATGGATTTCTGATTTCCTATAATCGGCTAAAAAAAAGAGTGGTATTAGCCGATTTTTTATATGTTTTGACCGATTTGTACATTATCTTTGCGTCCATGATCTGCTACCCGAACGTCAAAGTCAACCTGGGATTGAACGTCCTCCGCAAAAGAGAGGACGGTTTTCACGACCTGGAAACCCTCTTCCTCCCGTACACCGGCATCACCGACACGCTGGAAATCATCACCGGAGATGACTGGTCCCGCACGCTGGCCGGCCTCCGGGAGAAGTATGGCCCGCTCGCGCAGGCCGTTTCCGCCGACGGGAAGTTCCTCATCACCATCGCCCGCGAGGGGGGCGTGGACTGGGACCCGCTGGAGGACCTCACCGCCAGGGCCTACTCCATCCTGAAGGCCGATTTCGACCTTCCCCCCATGAAAATCTTCCTGGAAAAGCGCGCCCCGGTGGGCGCCGGACTCGGCGGAGGCAGCGCCGACGCCGCCTTCGCCCTGCGGATGATCGCACAGCTGGGCTCGCTGGACCTCACGGACGAGCAGCTTGCCGCCTATGCCGCCCGCCTGGGCAGCGACTGCGCCTTCTTCATCTATAACAAGCCGATGTTCGGCACCGGCCGCGGAGAGATACTCGAACCCTTCGACCTTTCACTGGAAGGGTATCGGCTCGAAGTATGCATTCCCGAAGGAGTGAGCGTCCGCACGGCGGACGCCTACCGCGGGATTGTCCCCGCCCTGCCGGAAAAACCGCTCCGGGAAGTGTTGAAACAGGATATTTCCACTTGGAAAGAAGACCTCCGGAACGATTTCGAGGCCACCGTCTTTGCCAAATATCCGGCACTTTCCTTCGTCAAGGACCAGCTATACGAGCTGGGTGCCGTTTACGCCGCCATGTCCGGCAGCGGCAGTGCCTTCTTCGGAATTTACAAGGTTTAGAGCGAGCGAAGAATCACCTCGAGATGGGTGTTGTAGTTGCTCTTGAGACGGGCGACTGCGTCGTGGAAGGATAGATTCTCGTCGCCGTTGATGATGTTTCCCCCGTTCTGGCTACGGTCGTCTGCGGGGTTCCACATGGCAAAATTCAGCCGGGCGCTACGCTCCAGCAGCTGTTCGCACGAATCCATATAAGAAGGGACGGTGCGCAGGCGGGGCAGCAGTTCCTCGAAGCGGGCCCGCAGCCGCGCACGGAAATCCGGGTCTTCCATGAGCCTCTTGTACCAGATGGCCTGTCCGTTCACCAGTCCTTTGTCGCCGCCGGAGGTGTAGAAGGACAGTACGCCCCAGTCGAAGTCCCAGACAGGACCGGCCGTCAGCTTCCCGCCCTTGTCCTTATGGAAAAAGACGCTGCCGGGGTTTCCCAATTCGTGATTGCACATAACCTCGTACACAATCCAGTAATCGATGAAGGAATCCACGTCCAGGTAACGTGCATAGCCGTTTGCGCTGTCCCGGAAACCGCTGCCGTACAGGGCCGACGCCACCCCGGCGACGTATTGCCGGATGGATTCCCGCCGGAGGGGAGTGAGGGTCTCGGGATCCGGCTGCTTCACAGAAAAGGGGATCCCATCCCAGCGCTGCCAGCAGGAGCCGTGCGTGTCTATCCACTGAAAGGCATTGTCGTAATGGAAATCCAGCTCCAGCAGATAGCCTTCGTCGGAAATGTTCACCCGGTTTTCGTCAATGCGCACCTGCTCGATGAGCAGATAGCTTCCCTGGTGCTTCCCGTTCAGCACCAGTTCCACCGGGACGCAACGCGGAGTCCAGGCCAGGGACGTCATCGAAGCCACATGCATGGAAACGAGGTTCCGCATGAGCGTGCGGTCCATGAAGTTGGCCAGCAGCACCCAGCGCTTGTGGGCCGGCATCCCCAGCAGGGAGATGCGGTCCTCCAGCTTGATCTGATAGGGTTTCTTGGGCCAGGTCCAGGTGGTGTTGCCGCGGCCACGGACCTCGCAGGGCGCCGCGACGGGAAGGTCTTTATACCCGCCGGCACCCCGGACCATCAGCGTAGCCGGAACATAGGTATCCTTGGAATTGACACTTCCCTCGGCCGTGATATAGACGGTGGGGAGGCCTGTTTCGAGTCTCGGCTGCGGAAACTGCGGCGCGGGGGGAACGATCGGCCCCGGAGGGACTATTTCCTCCCGCGCGCAGCCCGCCAGCGTCAGCACGGCAAGAAGCAGCGCGCCGACTTTCTTCTGGCACTCAAAACACATTAAATAATACGGGAACGCCGGAGGCACTGTCTCCAGCCACCCAAACCTGGAAATCTCCAGGTTCGACTTTCTTTACTCCGTCCAAACCCACAAAAGCGAGTTCCTCGACAGGAATCTCCACCGTGAGGGTGCGGCTCTCGCCGGATTTGAGGCTTACGCGCTCGAAGGCTTTCAGTTCCTTGACGGGACGGGTGATGGAACCCACCATGTCGCGGATATATATCTGGGCCACTTCCGTTCCATCGCAGGAACCGGTATTGGTAAGGGTAAAGGTCACTTTCAGCGTATCGTCGGCCTTGTAGGAAGACTTGTCCAGTCCCACTTCGGAGTACGAGAAGCTGGTATAGCTGAGGCCATAGCCGAAGGGGAACAGCGGACTGGCGCCGTAGTCCAGGTAGTAGGAGGTATTGCCCAGGGAAGTCTGGGCAGCCTCCAGCGGAATGTTGTCGATGAGCGTTTCCCCGTTGTAGGGACGGCCCGTCATATTGTGGCTGTAGTACATCGGCGCCTGGCCGACGGTACGCAGGAACGTAATGGGCGTCTTGCCGGAAGGATTCACGTCGCCGAACAGGATGTTCGCAAGCGCCGGTCCTCCCATGGTGCCGGGATGGAAACTGTACAGCAGGGCCTCCACGTTGGGAAGGTCGCGCTCGATGGTAAGCGGACGTCCGGCGATCACCGTGGCGACGACCGGCTTCCCGGTAGCCTTCAGGGCGGCGAGAAGTTCGCTCTGGGAGCCCTGGAGGTTGAGGTCGGCCAGGGAGTGGGCTTCACCGGAGAGGATGGCTTCCTCTCCAAGGAAGGCCAGCACCACGTCGGCGCGGCGGGCGGCGGCGGCCACATCGGCAAAGCCGTTTCTCTTCTCACGGCTGTAACGCAGGCCGGGGACATAGTCCACCTTGCCGGGGAAGCGGGCCTCGAGGGCCTTCAGCGGGGTTATCGTGTGGGACTTTTCCCCGTCGAAGCTCCAGGTTCCCAGCTGGTCGTAGGGGGCATCGGCCATAGGGCCGGTGACCAGGATGCGCACGCCCTCCTTCAAGGGCAGCACGCCGTTGTTCTTGAGCAGGATGGCGCTCTCCTCGGCCGTCTTCCTGGCGGCCTCAAGGTGCTCGGGGGCGTATTGTACGGCCTTACCGGCGGCCACATCCACGTAAGGGTTCTCGAAAAGTCCCAGGAGGACTTTCACGCGAAGGATATTGCGCACGGCGTTGTCGATGGTTTTCTCCTTCACGGCGCCGCTGCGGACGAGCTCTTCCAGATGGGAGAGGAAACCGTAGGTCATCATATCCATGTCCACGCCGGCATTCACTGCCTTCTCGGCCACGTCCTTGCGGTCCACGCCGAATCCATGGTTGATCATTTCGCCCATGGAGTTCCAGTCGGTGACCACGAATCCGTCAAATCCCCACTCTCCGCGAAGGACATCCTTCACCACGAAGCTGTTGCCAGTGGAGGGAACGCCGTCGTTGTCGTTGAAGGAGGTCATCAGCGTCATGGCTCCGGCCTTCACGGCTGCCTCGAAGGGCGGCAGATAGACGTTCCTCAGCTGACGCTCGGTGAGATAGGTACTGTTGTAGTCACGGCCGCCTTCGGCAGCTCCGTAACCCACGAAATGCTTGACACAGGCCGCCATGGAGGTGGAATCGGCCTGCCGTCCCTGGTAGCCGTACACCATGGCTTCGGCCATGCGGGCGTCCAGGTAAGGGTCTTCACCGTTTCCTTCGGCGATGCGGCCCCAACGGGGATCGCGGGCAATGTCCAGCATGGGCGAGAACGTCCAGCGGACACCCAGTGCAGTGGCCTCAACGGCTGCCACACGGGCGCCCTCTTCCACAAGGGCGGGATCAAAAGTTGCCGCCAGGCCCAGCGGAATGGGGAAAACAGTATGGAAACCGTGAATGACGTCGCGGCCCACCAGCAGCGGAATTCCCAGACGGGACTCTTCCACGGCCATGCGCTGCAGGGCGTTCAGCTTCACGGGATCAACCTCGTTCAGAATGGAGCCGACCTGGCCGCTTCGCACGGCCTCGGCGTAGTCCGTCACGGCGCCGCCGGCGGAGATCTGGTTCATCTGGCCGATTTTCTCGGACAGCGTCATCTTCGACAGCAGTTTGTTCACGCGGGCTTCCACCTGGGCGTCTGTCCCCACGGTGGAAGGCCGGTCGCCAGAGCAGGCGGCCCCCAACATGAGTACAAACGAGAGTAAACTGATTCTGAGCAAATACTTCATCTTCTATTTTTTTCTGAATACACGGACATAATCCACTTCGTAGAGGGCTGGCAGCTGGCTGTCATTGGTGGCCCCGCCCATGTTTCCACCGTAAGCCAGGTTGAACTTGAGGTAGAAGGGATTGTCGAAAGGCCAGTGACTGTAACCCTTTCCGTCATTGACGAAGGTCAGGTGCAGCACACCATCTACGTAAAATTTCATGTAATCGGCCGTCCACTCCAGGGCATACACATGGAACTCGGAAGCCGCGTTGTTCACAGGGTGGACGTGGGTCTTCTGGGTACCGGCTGGCCAGTTGAAGGCGCCGCAGTGGATGCTGGAAGAGGATTTGTTCTTGCCCTGGGTGGAGATGGCGTATTCCATGATATCGATTTCTCCGTCTCCGGGCCAGGTTTTGAAGTTTTTGGGCATCATCCAGAAGGCCGGCCAGGAGCCGGGCACGTCACTAACCTTGAGGCGGGCTTCAAACCAGCCGTAGGTCCAGGATCTCTGGGTGTTGATGCGGATGGAATAGACGGTCCCGCCTATCTTGGAGGCTTCGAGGATCATCTTTCCGTCCTTGATGTAGCACAGGTCGTGGCCGTCTTTGGCACTGGCTACATAGGTCTGGATTTCATTGTTTCCCCAGCCGCCGCCTCCGGTTTCATACCACCAGTCGGCAACGGAAGGCTTGCCGGGCGTGTCGAACTCCTCGTTCCAGTCCAGCACGTAGCCTTCAGGGACCACTACGCCTGAGGGGGGATCCGGCGTGACAGGCGCTTCCCTCCCGGTCTGCACGACGGGAACTTCCAGTTTATGAGTCCCGTAGCGGAAGGTAATGGTGTTGGTGCGGGATTCGTATGTCCCGTTTTCGGCAATCTTGACGGTGACGGGCGTTGTTCCGGCCACGCCGCCGGAGGGCGACACGGAGCACCACGTCTTGTCAGACACTGCCACGCCCCAGTCGCAGTCGGCCGTCACGGTGATGATTTGCACATCGGCGGCTTCATCGGTTTCCAGCGAGGCAGGGTTTACGCCGAGGGACCCCTCCGGCGCGGGCTGCGCCGGTTTGGATCCACAGGCAGTTATTAAAAGGGCTGCCACCGCTGCCGGAAAAAGCAGCCCTTTCTTCAGTTGAGCAATCATCATTTACTTTTGTTCCATGAAGATAATACCATCGGCGGTAAAGCTGGCTCCTGCGGGGCTGCGGCCCAGGTCGATGACAAGCATCAGGTTGTCACAGGATTCCTTCTGCGTCAGGTCTCTCTTCACATAGGTGAGCTTCTGGCCGGCGGTGAGTTTCACCTGGCCGTCATAGAAGAAGGCATGCGAGTCATTGTCTCCTTCGGGGAAGCCGGTAAGCTTGAGGGTCACGGTCATGTCTTCATCGGCCTCCAGTTCCACGCTGAAGGCGTAGGTCTTTTCGCTGGAGGTTGCGATTCCGGTCCGGAGCTTGTTCTGGCCCATCCACTCATCGCCGCCGAGTCCGGCGGGAATGACGACTTCCAGGCCCTTCGTGTCAGTAATCGAAGCATCGGCCTCGATACCGCCACCCCAGCCGGCCGCGGAGTACCAGGTCTCCAGCTCCATGACGGCATCGTTCCACAGGTTGGCCTCGCGGTGCTCCTGGAAGATGATATCCGTAGCGGAGATTTCGGAACCTGCAGGGCTGCGGCCGAAGTCCAGCACCAGCATCACGTTCTCGGTAGATTCCTTCTGGGCGATGCCGGCTTTGCGGTAAACCAGCGGCACGCCGGCGGTGAGTTTCACCTGGCCGTCATAGAAGAAAGCGTGCGAATCGCTGTCCCCTTCGGGAGTGCCGGTAAGCTTGACGGTAACCACCATGTCTTCATCGGCCTCGAGGGTAACGCTGAAGTCATAGGTCTTTTCGCTGGATGAGGCGGCGCCGCTCTTGATCTTGGTCTGGCCCATCCATTCGCTGCCGCCAATCCCGTCAGGGACTACCACGGAGACGCCATTTCCGGCAAGGGCCTGGTAACTGGGCGTAAGAGCGCCGCTCCAGTCGCCCGCAGAGTACCACAGCTCCAGTTCGGCGGTATGGCTTCTCCACAGGTTGGTCTCGCCTTCGAGGTCGAAGTCGGCGGGGATGAGCGGCTCAACGATTTCGCCGGCCGGCTCATCGGGGCTCTTATAGGTGTTCTCCATGGTGAAGGTCCTTATGATGGAGCCCTGGGAAAGGCCGTTGGCGTTATAGGCTTTCACTTCGACAGTGTATTCACCGGCGGCGCGGAAGCGCAGGCGCAGACCGTTCGTGGTGTAGGCTTGTTTCTTACTGACCTTTCCGTCAATAAGCTGGTCGCCGAACATCCACACGGGAACCACGCCGGGGGTATTCATGGTAAAGGTTGCATAGTTGGTCTCCTGGTCCACGTCGATGGTCACGTCCAGCTGGGATGCCTGCGGCACGGCCGAAGGAACCACTTCCGGATACTGCGGAGCACATGCGACGCCTAAGGCTGCAACAGCTGCAACGGCAATATATTTCCAGATGTTTTTCATGATATCTGCTATTTATAGTCGTTCTGATTAAGGGCGGGGTCCTTGTCAATCTCGGACTGGGGAATGGGCCAGTACTTCTTGGAGGCATCCCAGTCATTGATACGGTACTCGTGGTTTTCACTCTTGAGCACCTGGGCGGCCAGGCCGCTGCGTACCAGATCCCAGTAGCGCTTGCCTTCGCCCACGAACTCTTTGTGGCGTTCCTCGATGATGTCGTTATAGCTGGTGCCGGTGTCCTGGCTGTGGGCGCGGTCGCGCACCTCCTGCAGGTAGGCGGAGCCATCCTTGTTCAGGAGGCTGCACAGTTCGGCGGCGTTCAGCAGGGTCTCGGCATAACGGTAGTAACGGAAGTTATTGCCGTAGTTGAGGTTGTCGTCGGCCAGGTAACCGTGGTTGCCACCCTTGTAAGGCAGATACTTGAGATTGAAGTAGCCGGTGTCCTGCCAGCGGGGCGTGTACTCGGCGCCCGGGTGGGCGGCGGCGTAAGCCTCGAAGTTCAGGATACCGCCGTCGCGACGGATGTCGGTATTGTCATACATGTCGTAGGCCGATTTGGCGATGGGACCGAAGCCCCAGCCTTCCTGGAACTCAGTGCCTTTCTCGGCGGGGATGCCGCAGAGCACGGAGAACACCTCTCCGCCCAGGGCGATGGAGTTGCCCCAGCTGCGGACGCCGCCCTCGGAGATGTAGTTGATCTCCCAAATGGACTCGGAGCCCCATTCGCCGGACTCCAGCCAGATGGAGGCAAAGTCGGACACCAGGGAGTACTGGTGGCTTTCGATGATTTCCTCCATGGCATCCAGGGCGGAAGCGTAACGGGTCTCATCCTTCTGGTACATGACTACCTCTGCGTAGAGCATGTTGAGCATGGCTTTGGTCACACGGCCCTCGCTGCCCACGGCAGCCTTCATGGGAAGGACGTTGAGCTCCATGACACTCTCCAGGCTGGCGACGATCTTGGAATAAACCTCGTCGTGGCCCAGCTGGGTGCCGATATAGGGAGCCTTCAGATTCTCTTCATAGTAGGGAATGTTGCCCCAGTACTTCCACAGCAGGGTGTAGTAGAGGTTGCGGAGGGTGATGGCCTCGGCCTTGAAGAGGGTCTTCCTGGCGTCGGACATGCCGGCCACGTTGTCCACATACTGAAGGACAGTGTTGGCGCGGTTGATACCGGAGTAACACACGGTCCAGATCTGGTTGGGCTGCTCGGTCGGGGTGAGTGTGTAATAATGGGTCTTCACCAGGATGGGCTGGTCACCGTCGTTGGAACCGCCGGCATACATGTCGTCGGCCATGATGTCATTCACCAGGTGAAGGGCGTCATACTGGCCGAACGCGTAGTCGAACCAGTTGAGCGGGTCGTATGCGGCCACCAGGCCTTCGAACATGCGGGCCTCGGTGTTGAAATAGTCTTCCAGAGGCTCGGAGCTGTTATGCCTGGGAGTTACAAAATCCGTAGAGCAGGCAGAGACAAGGAGCAGCGCGGCGGCGCTCAGGGCAAGATATATCTTTTTCATCTCTGTATTCATTTTAGAAGTTAAGGTTGAGACCGAAGGTTACGGTACGGGACTGCGGATATACGCCGCGGTCGATACCGGCATCGGAGCCGAAGCCGTTGCCACCGGTCACCTCAGGGTCGCAGCCCGTGTAACGGGTGAGCGTGAAGGCGTTCTCCACCTGGGCATAGACTCTCATGCGGGAGATCCGGGCTTTCTGGGTGAGTCTGGCCGGAAGGGTATAACCCAGCTGGATGTTACGGGCGCGCAGGAAGGAAGCATCCTCAACCCAGAGGTCGGACACACGGTAGTTCTCGTTGGCGCTGTCGAACACAAAGCGGGGATGCGTGTTGGTGCTGCCCTCGCCGGTCCAGCGGTTCAGGATTTCCTTGGGAAGATTGATATAATAGAGGTCCGTACGGCGGGTCACATGGAACGCCTGGACACCCGTCATGCCCTGAAGGAGCATGGAGAAGTCAAAGCCCTTGTACTCGGCGGAAAGGGTGATACCGAAGCTCCAGTCCGGAACGCCTTTACCGATGTAAGTACGGTCGGCATCGTCAAGGACACCGTCGGCGTTTACATCCACGAAACGGACGTCACCGGGCTCGGCCTTGGGCTGCAGCAGGACACCGTCTGCGTTCACGTGGGCAGCCACCTCGGCCGGATTCTGGAAGATACCGTCGGTCTTGTAGCCGTAGAAGTAAGGGAAAGGAAGGCCTACGATACCGCGGGTGAGCTGGCCGATCTTGTGGTTGGAGCCATACAGGGAAGTCGCATCGTCACCCAGGAAGGTGAGCCGGTTGCGGTTGTAAGTAGCGTTGGCGTTCACCTTATAGTAGAAGTCGCCCACATGGTCACGGTAACCCAGGTCGAATTCAATACCGCGGTTCACCATATTGCCCACGTTACCCTGAGGGGCGGAGTCGCCGGCATAGGAAGGCACGGCCATGGCCATGAGCATGCCGGAGGTGAGCTTGTTATAGAAGTCAAAGGAAGCGGTAATCCGGTTTCCGAGGAAGCCGGTCTCGAGACCGAGGTCCGTCTGGATGGACTGCTCCCACTTCACGTTCGGGTTGGCCAGGCCGCTGGGCTTGGTGCCGATGTTGATGGTCTCGCTGGCGGTAGCACCGCTGCCAAACGCGTAGTTGTTGCCTGCATTGGCATAGACAGCATAGGTAAAATCGCTGATGCGGTCGTTACCGTTGATACCCCAGGAAGCACGGAGCTTGAGGGTGGACACCCAATCGACGGGCTGCATGAACTGCTCGTTCTTGATGTTCCAGCCCAGGGAGAAGGAAGGGAAGGTACCCCACTTGTTGTCCGGGCCGAAGCGGCTGGAAGCGTCGCGGCGGAGGGTAGCCTCGGCCATATAACGCTCGTCGTAGTTATAGGAGATACGGCCGAAGTAGGACATGAGGCTGTAAGGAATGGAATTCCAGCTGCCCCATCCGTTGCGGTCACCGTCTACACGCTGGCCGACGGTGTTGTCCACGGAGATCTTCCAGGGATCGTAAGGATAGCGCAGGCCGTTGGCCTCGGCTCCTACGTAAGCACTGGTAGAACGATAGAGAGTCTGGCCGGCGACGGCGTTGATGCCGTGCTTGCCGAAGGTCTTGTCATAAGTGAGCACGTTTTCCACCTGCCAGGTGAAGTACTTGTTGTTGCTCTGGGAGGCACTGGATCCGTAGTTGATCTTTTCGATGATGGATTCGTTGCCGTCCTTGTCGTACTGCTTGGTCTCGGTGATGGTGTCGTACTTATAGTTCTTGGAGGTAAGGAAGTACTGCGGGCTGTAGCTGTGGGAATCCACATAAGCCAGATCCAGGGAGACGGAAGAGCGCAGTTTCAGGTTGTCCCACAGCTGCAGGTCGGCCGTGGCGGCTGCGATGAACTTGTTGGTGACGGTGGAACCGGTGGGACGGTCCAGGTCTGCGATGGGGTTTGCCTGCTCGTTGTAGGTACCGGCATCGGCGATGGTGTAGGCGCGGCCCTGTGCATCACGGATGATGTAGGGGAAGCCTTTCTCGTACATGGTGCGGTAGCGGGCCTCGTCCTCTTCGCTGGCCAGGATGGTCTCCAGCGGAGACATGCCGATGGCGGAGCCCAGCGGGGAGCCGTACTCGGAGTTGGCCGAGATTCCGGCGCCGCTGATGTTGGCATAGGAAAGGTTGGTCCGTACATTCAGGCTGTTCAGGAAATTGCGGGAGGCCGATGAATCAAACACCTTGAAACCCACATTCTGGTGGTAGGTGATACGGTCGTGGAAGGAACGGCCGAAGCGGCCGCCGATGGTACCCTTGCGGGAAAGATAACCCAGGGAGATGGCGTAATCCATGGTTTCGTTGCCGCCGCTCAGGGAGAGGTCGTGCTTCACCACGGGCGCGTTCTTGTCGAAGATGGCGCCCACCCAGTCGGTACCTTCTCCCAGTGAATAGGGATCGTCGAACATGGGGGCGTTGCCGGCATTGAGCTGGCCTTCATTCATCATGATGGCATACTCGGTAGCATTGAGCACGGCGGGCTTGCGCCAGGGGTTCTGCATACCGTAGGAGAAGTTGTAGGATACCTGGCTGTTGCCTTTGGTTCCTTTCTTGGTAGTGATGAGCACGACACCGTTGGCGGCACGTGCACCGTAAACAGCACCGGAAGCGGCATCCTTGAGCACCTCGATTCGCTCGATGTCGTTCGGGTTCAGGTAGTCGATACTGCCGGCAGCAACTCCGTCCACGATGTAAAGAGGCTCGGAGTTGTTGATAGTACCGATACCGCGGATACGCACCTGCGTACCTGCATCCGGAGCACCGGAACTCTGAATGACCGTAACACCGGAAGTCATACCCTGCAGGACATTGTCCACGCGGGTCTGGGCGGTGGCCTTGAGGTCCTCGGAGGTGATGCTGGAAATAGCAGCGGTCACCACCGATTTCTTCTGGACGCCGTAGCCGATGACCACGGTTTCCTCGAGCATCTGGCTGTCGTCGCGGAGGACGATATCCAGCGTCTGGTCGCTATTGATCGTGAACTGACGGCTCTCATAACCCAGGCAGGTCACTTCGACCAGGGCGCCCTGCTTGACGCGGAGGGAGAAAGATCCGTCCACATCAGACATGGCACCGTTGTTGGTTCCCTGCTCGACGATGAAAGCACCCACGACAGGCTGGTTGGCTTCGTCCAGGATCCTACCTTTAAAGGTAAACCCCTGCGCCATTGCAACCAGGCTCAATCCCAGGAAAAGGATTAAGGTAGCTAATTTTTTCATACGCTAAGAGTTGGTTTGCGTTTGTTGGTTATTTGTTAATAATGGTTGTGTTGCTTGTCGGACACTTGGTCTGGTGCAAAATTATTGACAAAAACCATCAGCCCACCTATATGTAATAATTCGGTAGTGACATCAGAAAGCTAATAGCATGCTATCCATGCAATTAAAATAATTTAATATACGAAAAAAGTAGTGGACAAATAGTGAGAAAAAATCCTATTTGCCAATTTTGCGGACCGCTTCCTCAAAGTCTTCGCGGTCTCCGATGGCGGCATTTTTCACCGCTACCTTATAATTATAGATGGTGCTGAGAGAGTAGTCCAGCATGGTTGCGATGGCCTTGCTGTCGTCCACGCCCAGCTTGATAAGGGCGAAGATACGCTGTTCGGTGGTAAGGCGGCCGCCGGGCGCGACTTCGCGGGCGTCCTCCTTCAGAAGCTCGTTGAAGCGGGTAACAAATTCCGGATAAAGGGCCAGGAAGGTCGTGTCGAAGGTTTCGTAAAACTCGTCACGCGCTTTTTCACTGCGGCCGCTGATGGACAGTTCCTTCAGGAGCTGGTCGGCCTTGCCCTGCTTGAGCAGGTTGCGGAAGCGGTTATCCTCGGCCCGGATGACGGAGACCTGCGCGGAGAGCCCCTGCAGGAAGTTCAGGATGTATTTTTCCTTGACCTTGTCGGCCTTGGAGATTTGCTGGTTAAGATCGTTCAGGGTGGCGTTCGCAAGGGCAAGGGAGGTGTTGCTCTGTTCCAGTTCGGCCCGCAACCTGGTGAGCTTACGGGAACGGACAATAAGGAAACGAAGCATCAGGGTGAGCACGACGGTGAGGAAAGCCAGCAGGAACAGCCACACGCGGCGACTCTCGGTGGCGCGGGACTGACGTTCCTGATAGGCGTCCTCCACCTGCATCAGGAAGCGGGAAATCTGCCAGGGGCGCAGCTTGGCGTTGTATTCCAGCGCATCTTCCTGAGCGATTCGCAGATAGCGGAAGGAACGGTCCACATCCGTGGGCAGCACCAGTTGCGCCACCATGGTTAGCGAAGCATAGTCCCGCACGGCATTCACCACGTCGCACTCGGCCGACTTCACCAGCCACCGCATCCGTTCCGCCTGGTTGCCTACCCGTTCTTCGAGTTCCGACTGGAAGAACGCATGGATGGCATAGTCCCGGTCCTCGGGCCGGTACATGGAAAGGAGCTGACGGCTCACGCTGTCTGCCTGGGCAAAGCGCCCTTCATCAATGAAACGGTCCCTGAGGAGTGCCTTGTAACGGGGCGACTCGGGCGGGAGAAGCTGCAACAGGCGGGCACGGAAAAATGACGCCGTAGGTATGGACAGGCGTTCCACCATGCCGGAGTTTCCGGCCATGTCCTTGCTGAAGTCATGCATAACCCAGAAGCACTCTGTCTTCATCGCGGGCGAAAGGGCGGAAGTATCAATCTGTCCGTAAAGAATCTGGCTGGCTTCCAGATAGTTGCCGGCCTTGGCATAAAGGTGGCCCAGCTCAATGGTGGCTTTGTCGTAGCGCTCCCCGTCGGCAAGCCGCAGCGCAAGCGCCTGGGCGTTCTTGAGATAAACCTGGGTGGAATCAAAACTGAAGGAGAAGAAATCGGATGCGGCGATCATCTCCAGTTCGTACCGGCTGGCAGGGTCAGTGGTTGCAGAAATAAGCCGCCGATATGCGTTCAGCTGGTCCTTTTTCTTGGCCACATACAGGTCTTTGGTGGCCAGGAATCCGTCCAGTTCTCCCAGCTGCTGCTGGATCATCCGGTCTGCGGAACGCTGGGGCGCAGCACAGGCGGCGGTCAGAAGAACCGTCATCCATAAGATATACCTGCCACTGCGCATGGTGCAAAGATAGGAAAAGATTTAAAGACCGCGAACGGCGGCTTCTATTTCGGCTTCACGCCCCTGGGGAATCACCGGGGACAGGAAGGAGAGCATCTGCAGGGTGCGGGCCTCTGCCTCGGGAATGCCTCGGGAACGCATGTAGAAGAGTTCGTCCTCGTTGAACTGCCCCACGGTGGCACCGTGGGAGCACTTGACATCGTCGGCGTAGATTTCTAGCTGGGGCAGGGTTTCCACCTTCGCGGTTTCCGTGAGCACGATGTTGTGGTTTTCCTGGAAGGCTTCCGTCTGCTGCGCATCGGGCGCGACGACGATGGTGCCCCCGAAGTGGACATCGGCCCGTCCCCCGGCAATGCCTTTGATGAGCTGCGTGCTATGGCATCCCTCCGCGGCATGGTGCATGACCACGTGGATATTCACCTTCTCGTCCTCCTTGCACAGATAAAGCCCCTTGATATGCGCCTCGGCGCCCGGACCAAGCAGGTCCACGGTGTAGGTGATGTCGCGGCTTTCCCCGGGCAAGACCACGAAGCTCAGTTCCAGCTTTTCGCCGGCCTGAACCCGATACTCTCCGGCAGGAGGAGCGATGTACTTTCCGTGACCCATATCAGAACTGGTCAAAGCCCTTGGTTTCGATGGCGTCGATGAGCTCGCGGCCTCCGGTTTTCACGATGCGGCCCGCTTTGAGCACATGGACGAAATCCGGCTGCACGTATTCCAGCAGCTTGTGGTAGTGCGTGACGATGATGGCGCTCTTCTCGGGGCTGCGGAGCGCGTTGACACCGTCGGCCACAATCTTGAGGGCATCCACGTCGAGTCCGGAGTCGGTCTCGTCCAGGATGGAGAGGGTGGGATCCAGAAGCGCCATCTGGAAGATTTCGTTGCGTTTCTTCTCTCCGCCGGAGAAGCCTACGTTCACCTCGCGCTTGGCGAATTCGGGCTTCATCTTGACGAAGGCCATCTTCTCCTTCATGAGTTTGAGGAAATCGGCCGTCTTCATTTCCGGAAGGCCGTCCGCCTTGCGTTTGGCGTTCACGGCCGCCTTCAGGAATGCGGTGATGGTGACGCCGGGGATTTCGATGGGGTACTGAAAACTCAGGAAAAGGCCGGCCCAGGCCCGTTCTTCGGGGGCCATGGCCAGAAGGTCCTTCCCGCGGAAAAGCACGGTGCCTTCCGTCACTTCGTAGCCGGGACGGCCGGTGAGAATGGCGCCCAGCGTACTTTTTCCGGCGCCATTAGGGCCCATCACGGCATGGATCTCGCCTTCTCCGATGGAAAGGTCAATGCCTTTCAGGATTTCCTTGCCGCCCACGCTGGCGTGCAGGTTCTTGATATCTAACAGCATATTACGCCTTGTTTTTATACAACTTCGTCCAGGTGTAGAGCGACCACAGGCCGTTGAACAGGTACAGACCGCTCACAATGGGCATGAATACATTTCCAACGCTGATGTGCAGCGCCAGTTGGGTCACGTTCACCAGCAGCCAGATTACCCAGCAATCCCACTTCTTGAGGGCGCTCAGCAGCTGGGCCAGCAGGATGAGAACCGTCACCACCGTATCCAGATAGGGATGGGGGTCTGCCGGGAAGAGATGGTCCAGCGTCCAGCCCCACAGGGAGGAAATCAGGACAAGGGCGATGACCACATAGGCGCGCTCCGGCCAGGAGAGCATGCTCACCTTGAGGGAATTGGCATCCTGCGAACTGGCTTCCTGCGCACGGGGATGGGTCCAACGGTAGTGACCCATGATGTTGATGGCCAGGGAAATGGGCTGCAGCAGCAGGCTTGCATACAGGTTTCTGTTCCAGAAAAGGAAGAACAGGGCGGCCGTGTAAAGGTAGCCCACCCAGAAGTTGTACTTGGAGTTACGGCCGGCCAGGAACACGCATCCCAGGCCCAGGATACTGGAAACCAGGTCTATCAGCAGGACAGGGCGGCCAGCCAGTTCAAAAATAACGGTATCTAACATAAAAACTTACGGTTACCCCACTGAGCCTTCAAGGGATACTTGTAACAGTTTCTGCGCCTCCACGGCAAACTCCATGGGGAGGCGGCTCAGGACTTCCCTGGCATAGCCGTTCACAATGAGGCCTACTGCATCCTCCTGGCCGATCCCGCGCTGATTGCAGTAGAACAGCTGGTCCTCGGATATCTTGGAGGTGGTGGCTTCGTGCTCCACGGTGGCCGTGGGGTTCTGTGACTGGATGACAGGGAATGTGTGTGCACCACAGCGCGAGCCAATCAGAAGGCTGTCGCACTGGGAGAAGTTGCGGGCGCCCTGGGCATTCCGGCCCATGCGCACCAGGCCGCGGTAGCTGTTCTGGCTAACGCCGGCCGATATGCCTTTAGAGACGATACGGCTCCTGGTGCCGCGTCCCAGATGGACCATCTTGGTGCCGGTGTCGGCCTGCTGATGGTTGTTGGTGACGGCCACGGAGTAGAATTCCGAACTGCTGTAGTCTCCTTTCAAAATCGTAGAAGGATATTTCCAGGTGATGGCGCTGCCGGTTTCCACCTGCGTCCAGGAAAGGTGGGAGCCCTCCCCTTTGCAGATGCCGCGCTTGGTCACCAGGTTCAGGATACCGCCTTTCCCCTCGGCGTCACCGGGATACCAGTTCTGCACGGTGGAGTACTTGACATCGGCATCCTTCTCCACGATGATTTCCACCACGGCGGCGTGGAGCTGCTGCTCGTCGCGCATGGGGGCGGTGCAGCCCTCCATGTAGGAGACGTAGGAGCCTTCATCGGCCACGATGAGCGTGCGCTCGAACTGGCCGGTTCCCCGCGCGTTGATGCGGAAATAACTGGACAGGTCCATAGGACAGCGTACGCCCTTGGGAATGTAGCAGAAAGAGCCGTCGGAGAAGACGGCCGAGTTGAGGGCGGCGAAGTAGTTGTCACTGGACGGCACCACGGTAGCAAGGTACTTGCGCACCAGGTCCGGATGCTCCTTCACGGCCTCGGAGAAGCTGCAGAAGATGATTCCCTTTTCCTGAAGGGTTTTCTGGAAAGTGGTCTTGACGGACACAGAGTCAAATACGGCGTCCACGGCCACTACGCCGGCCAGGACATCCCGTTCCTTCAGGGGAATGCCCAGCTTGTCGAAGGTTTCGGCCAGCTTCGGGTCAATCTCCTTGGGACGGTCCTTGTCTTTCTTGGGAGCGGCGAAGTAGATGATGTCCTGATAGTCGATGTGCGGCATGTCCAGATGCGCCCAGTCCGGCTGCGGCATGGCCTGCCACTTCCGGAAGGCGTCCAGGCGGAAATCCAGCAGCCACTGAGGCTCTTCCTTGATGGCCGATATCATACGCACGATATCCTCGTTCAAGCCCTTGGGAATGAACTCCTGCTCCACGTCGGTCACAAAGCCTTCCTTGTATTCACTGCTTGTGAACTCCTTTATAATCTTCTCACTTTCGGACATACCACAAAGATAGCAGTTTTTTCCCGAATAGTCACAATCCCGTAGGGTTTCAAAAAAAGGACGGCCCGGCGGCCGTCCTTTTCATTATCTACTTCCTGTCGGGAAGTTGTCGGTTCACTTTCGCCACCTTCTTGAAAGAAGGCGCGGCGTGGAGCATACTGCTCGGGGATACCTTCTTCAGCTTCGCGGCGTCGAAGGACTGCTGGGCGGGAGCGCCTCCCTTGCTCATGGTGAAGGGATAGTAAGTAACCGTCTCTACTTCCAGCGTGTAAATTTCGGAAGAATCACTGTCTCCCACGAAATACACACCCTGTGCGACGAAGGGATAGACCTTCGAGTCGCCCTCGAACTGAATGGAGCCAGGCTGGAACGTAGCCTTTCCGTCCGGGCCGATGGTGCCGGCGCCCAGTGTATAGAGGCCCCCAATCGGGTGAAGCTCATTCTCCACCTCGACGAGACCCATGTAGTAGGCCGTGAAGGTCTGATCAGAAACGCTGAGCGTGAGGCTGGTGGCTGCCGGGATATTGTCGCCTCCATAGAGGTAGAGCTCGCCCGTGCTGCCATTGAAGGCGTTGGTCATCGTCATGTAGGCGGTAGAAGCGAGGCCGTTCATGCCGGAAATCACATAGTCGTCGTTGGGGGTTCTCTGAGCAATCTGGATGGTGTAGCTCTGGTCCTTCGTAGAGACTGTCCAGTTCCCGACCCAGGCCAGGTATTCTTCGGACAGGGGAATGTATTCCACCAGGTTGGCAGGGAGGGCAAAAGGCTCGCTCGTGACATATTCCCGGGTATCGGCCCCCTTTTCACCGGCCATTACGGCAAAGCCTTCGAGGGGAGAATAGGAATCCATGCCGGGAATCAGTTCGATGAGACCGTCCTCGAACATGCGGGCGGTGAGCAGGAGCGTATTTCCGTTCATGTATCTGGTATTGTCGGCCACCTCGTCTGCGGAGTAATAGAAGATGGGAGTGAGCTGGTCAAGCATGACCGTTCCGTTGTTCTCCCACTCGCCGAGATCCTGCATGGAAAGCGTGAACAGTCCGGCTTCGCTGTCATAGACGGCGGTGGGGTTCACCCCGCCGGGGAGAGGTTTGTCTCCCAGTTCGATGGTGTAGGTGCTGCCCTTCTCCTTCTCTTTTACCACAAACTTCTGGTAGCCCTTGGCCGATTTGTAGGACCAGGTGCCCAGGAAGTCCTCGTAGGCGGCTTTCACATGGGGGTCGATCACCTCGAATTTAATGGCGGAGTAGGAACCGGTGGGATTGCCGTCCGGGTCAACACCGGCGGCGACGGCATAGTAGAAGCCGGGCTCGAACTCACGGTAGAAATTGGACTTGGTATCCACGGCGGTTTCCGCCTCGTAGATCTGGTCCTTCGGATAGTACAGGCCGCCCTGTGCGAAGGAATACTGCATGTTGTCCGCAACCAGGATGGCGCCATAGATGCCCAGTCCTTCTTCCTTGACCTGGTATTCGTCGAATTTCTTCTCCGGGAAGATGGCAATCGAATAACGCTCGCTGCCGGCGGAAACCGTGTTCGTGATTACCTCCGGAAATCCTTCGGCGCCTGTATCCTGCTTCCCGTCGTAGCTGAGCTTCCAGTTCTTGTTCTCGGAGAAGGTCACCTCGCTGACGGAGTTGACAATCATGGTGAGCTCGTTGATGGATTTGTAGTTTTGCCAGTCAAAACTGATGAACACGACTTCGCTCATATAGCCCTTGAGAACGACATATTTACCCACATAGGATTCCAGGTTCAGGCTCTCAAGGGGTTCTTCGATGCGGATCAGGTAATTCTCCGGAGCGATGATAAAGTATCCGTCACTGTCCTTCTGCAGCAGGGCCGTGGTGCCGGTATTGGCAATGTAGTAATTCTCGGCCGATCCGATGTAAATCCATCTGGTATCCGGGACGGTCTCGGCCTTCTTACTGTTCGTCACGGCAGCTACCTTAATATAGGGTGCCGTGGAACGGGCGTTCTTTTTCTTGACGCCGATGATGGTGGAAAGGCTGTCGCCCACGGCGAGGGGCTTGTCGTAATCCAGGTAGATGGTGCCCATTCCGTCAGAGACGATGGCGCCCTTCCGGGAAGCAGCCACCACGACGGTTCCGTTCACGTTTACCTTCGTTTCGTCCGGCAGCTGCTCGATGGAATAGAGCGTGGTGATGCCGGCAGCCGGCTTCTGCACGATGTCGATCTTTCCGATGTAGGATCCGGTGGCGTCATCGACGACGTTGATGGCCACATAACGGAAGGTGGTGTATTCGTTCGGGTCAACGGTGATGATGTACTCGTATTCCCGCGTTCCCTTGGTAGCCTCTCCCACCTGGATGGTATTGACGACGGCGACATCGGCCTTGGTCTTTTTCTCCACGTGCACCCATTCGTAGTACTCGGGAACCTCGATGTGGTGGGCGATGTTGGTGTTCACCTTCAGTTCGACGGAACCGCCGTCGGCGGGAGCCTGCGCAACTTCGGAGATGGAGGAAACGACGCCTTTCTCCAGCACGATGGACTTGATGTTGGTCTTGCCGTTGTTATTGTCGGCATACACCACAACCTTTCCTTCGGTTACGTCTTCCGTCGTGATTTCGATGGAGCCGGAGGTGCTGCCGTTCGGGTTGACCTTGGCGGAGATTCCGGGCGTGGTGCAGATGATATCCACAAATACGGCATCGGCCCCGATGGCGCCCTCCACCTCGTATTCCAGGTTGAGGGTGGAGTAGGCATTCACGCCCATGGCATGCAGGTCCCCGTTGTATTTGATATTGAGGACAAACGGTTTTTCCTTGGGGATGCGGACTTCGGTACCGTTGATGGTGAGGAGAACATAGTCGGAATGGCTGTTGTCCACATCGACGTCGGTGCCGGTATTGGAAACCAGTCCCAGTTCCTCCCAGTTGGTTCCGTCATAGGATATCCACCAGGAACCTTCTTCGATCTTGAACTTGGGAGCGGCCTGCGTGCAGGCGACGGGGTTACCGTCGGCGTTTTTCAGCAGTTCGCCCTCGACAACCCAGTAGTAGAGGCCGTCTTCGCCCAGCTGGACGGTGATGGAGGGAGAAGGGCCGACGGGACCCTGCTCGCCTTTCTTGCCGCTGTAAACTGTCACGGCATCACCGCTGGAGAAGGCGATGACGTAACCGATTACATTCTTTTCGGAATCCACGAGTTCCGTGACACTGGTCACGTAATCCTTTTTGTTAAGTGCGTTTACGATGTCACTGATGCCCGAGACGGTGGTGTTCAGCGCTTCCAGCGCGGTAACACGGGCTTCAAGTTTCTCGACTCTTTCCTCCAGAGCGGAGTTGTCATACACCTGCGTGCATGCGGTGGCAACAAGCGACACGGCCGCCAGTGATGCCCAGAATAGTTTTTTCATGAATATTTTTTGAATAATTTGGTAATATTCAGGGGAATACACTCGTTTTCGCCGCGAAATTACTAAATATTTTTAAATTCCCAACGAAAAATATACATTTCGTCATGCCCGCCCTTTTTACACGTCATGCCCGGCCCCGACCGGGCATCTCCTGTCATTGCCCCACAAGGCCAACGGCCGAAGGAAATTTATTTTTCGGGACGGGGCCCGAAAAACCAAATTTCCTTCGGCCATCGCAAACCTAACGCACAGAATTGCGAGGTTGGAATGGGGATTATTTTATAATGCCAGGTCTGCGAGGACGATGGCGGCCATGGCCTCTACGATGACGGGGGTGCGAAGGGCGAAGCACACGTCGTGACGGCCGGGAATGCCGGCTTTGGCGATGCTGGCCGTGGGCTTGAAGGCCACGCGGAAGACCAGCGGGTTGCCATTGGTGATGCCGCCGTTCACGCCGCCGGCATGATTGGTAACAGGAGGCTGCGGGTGCTTGTGACGGCCGCAGCAGTGGTGCTCGTGAGATTCTTCGCTTTGCTCAGAATGACAATTACATTGGTGTCCCTCTTCGTGCTCACCGCCGTGGCAGCACTGGTGCTCCTCACCTTCCTCGTGGTGCCCGCCGCAGCACTTGTGCTCCGGGAAGGGGTCGTTGTGCTCGGAGCCTTTCATGCGAGAGGCGGCGAAGCCGTCGCCGAATTCGATGCCGCGCACGCCGGGAATGGCGAAGATGGCATGGGAAACCAGGGATTCGACGCTGTCCCAAAAAGGTTCGCCCAGGCCGATGGGAAGCCCCTCTACGGTGCATTCCACCACGCCGCCCAGGGAGTCACCTTCGGCCTCGGCGGCCTTCAGCGCATCGGGCCAGGCAGAGGCATCGGCCAGACCGCCCACCTCTACCAGACGAGCTCCGAACTTGGCGAAATAGAGCATCTTCTTGGCGATGACGCCGGCCGCCACGACACCCAGCGTGATGCGGCCGCTGAAGTGGCCGCCGCCGCGGGGATCGTTGAACCCGCCGAACTTGAGATTGGCGGTGAAGTCCGCATGACCCGGGCGGGGATGCTCGCGGAAGCCCTCGTAGTCCTCGCTGCGGGTGTTTTCATTGCGGAACAGGATGGTAAGCGGCGCGCCTGTCGTATGACCGTCATAAACACCGGAAACAATCTGAGGGAAGTCGTCCTCCACGCGGGGGGTAGTACCCAGGGCGCCGGCCTTGCGACGGGCCAGGTCCGTGGCGAAATCCTCTTCGCTCAGCGGAACGCCCGGCAGGACGCCGTCAACGGTAACGCCGATACGCGGGCCGTGAGACTCGCCGAAAATGCTGATTCTGAATCTGTTTCCAAATGTATTCATAGTCTTTCAAATAATTCGTTGAAGTGCGGGAACGACTTGGCAACACAGGCTTCGTCGTCAATCACAATGGGAGACGAGGCTCCCAGGGAGGCCACTTTCAGGGCCATGACCATGCGATGGTCGGCGTGCGAGCTGTAAGAGCCACCCTTCAGGAGCGCTCCGGTAGCCAGCCTCTGGGTAAGGCCCATTCCCGTGATGGTCATTTCGTCGTCGTCCACCGAGACCGGGACACCCATCTTCTCCAGCATCCCGCAGATGGCCGATGCACGGTCCGTCTCCTTGTGGCGCAGCCGCTGTACGCCGCGGATGCGGCTTTCCCCGGGGCAGAATGCCGCCAGGACCGCCACCACGGGAAAGAGGTCCGGACAGTTGTTGAGGTCTGCTTCAAAAGGACTCAGCGGGGCGCGCTTGATGTGGATGCTGCCAGTGGGTTCATCCAGCTGGGACATGCTGGCGCCGGCCTGCATGAGGATGTCCAGGATGGAGATATCGGCCTGCAGGCTGGTGGTATCGAGGCCCGTGACCTCTACATCGCCGAAGATGGCGCCCGCCGTCAGGAAAGGTGCGGCCGACGACCAGTCGGCCTCGATGGCGAAGTCCGCCGCCTGATATCGCTGTCCGCCCTTGATATGGAAGTTGAGTCCGGTGCACAGGTTCCAGTCCTGGGTTTCCAGGAATTCGTCATCCCCTTCCATCTCGGAGCTCATCCGGATACCGAACTTCTTGAGCACATCGACGGTGATGAACAGGTACGGGATGCTGCGCGGGTCGTGGACATAGACGGTCGATTTTCCCTCCGCAAGCGGCAGGGCCGCGAGCAGTCCGGAGATAAGTTGCGAGCCTCCCTTGCCGGAAATATCGGCCCTTCCGGGGATGAGCGGGCCGGCGACCTTCAAAGGGAGGTAGCAATCGGCCTTTCTCTCCTCGTTAACATTTTTGTTACCCTCCGGATAGAGGCGCACTCCGTAAGCGGCCATGATGTCGTGAGCATCGGACAGAGGGCGCTCTAGCAGGGTTTTTTCTCCACTGACACGTACCCGGTCGGGGGAAATGACCGCCACGAGAGGGATGAGAAAACGGGTGAGAAAACCGGATTCACCCGTATGGATTTCATCCAGTTTCAGGCATGCGGGCGAAGCGCCCGTTCCTTGTATAACAATTGTGTTACCTTCTACCGAAATTGTGGCTCCCAGGGCCCTGCAGGCCGCAATTGCGCTCTCGTTATCCCCACAAGGGGAGTATCCCTGAAGATGCGACGTCCCGAAGGCGAGGGAGGCGGCCACAATGGCGCGCTGGGCGAAGCTTTTGGAAGAAGGCATGGGCAGCTGCGGGGATGCCACGAAGCGGAAATCCCCGTAAACGGCGGCACGCATTTCTTCCGTGGTCCACTGACCGGATGCGGTAGCATCCCCGGGGGTTACACATGCGTAAGTATAAGGTGCCCCCAGTTTCAGGGCTTCCAGCCGGGACTGGCGTCCTTCCTCTCCCATGCAGAACGCCACGAGCGTTCCGGGCTCCACGGCATCATAGAGACTGAGCACCGTGTCACAATCGGCCTGGGAATGGGCGGTCGTGACAATCTTGACCACTTCCCCGCCGAAGCTGCGGGCACGGTCCAGCAGGGACAGCAGCACCTCGCGGGAAGGCGTCTCTTCGAAGTTGTGATACGAACGGATGAGTACGGTTCCGTACTCGCTGCAGGCTTCGCGGATACGACGGCCCACCGCTGCGGGGGCTTCCATTTCCAGGTCCACGTACTTGGCGCCCGCCTGGATGGCCCTCTCCAGAATCTGGGGAGCCGCGGGTTCTTCGCTCAGCCGGCAGGTTGCCACCAGCGGCACGTCCGACTCACTGAACAGCGTATCGATGTCCTCGTCTTCCAGGGCACAGCGGTCCAGGCGGATTTCCGCCATCTCAAGTGTTTGCAGGAGCTCCTGGATTTCGGCGAGCTCTTTATTTTGTATCGAAGTGCAGATCATAGGGGTTCATTTCATGGAATACGACCTCTCCGGGGCGTACGGGAATCACGAAGCGCACGAGGCCGCCGGCGAGGGCCTTCTTGTCCCGGGCCATCGCTTCCTGCAGGGACTGCAGGGGATAAGGGCACTGCGTGGGAAGTCCCACCTGTGCGAAATCCCGCGCAAGCCGCTGCGCGAGCCCCTTTTCAGAAAGGCCGATAGACTCTCCCGCCTGTGCCGAAAGGATAATGCCGATGGCAACGGCCTCCCCGTGAGTGATATCATCGGCCCGCATACGGGCCTCGTGCTCGATGGCATGGCCGAAGGTATGGCCCAGGTTGAGTTTGGCACGCTCGCCCCGCTCATAGGGATCCCGCGCCACGATGTCCTCCTTGACGACGGCCGCGCGGCGGATCATCTCCTGCGTGGGGCCACTCCGGAGCGCCTTTTCGTAGGCCTCTCCGTCAGAGAGGAGGAAGGTCTTGAGCATTTCCGCCACGCCCGACAGGAGGGCGCGCGACGGAAGGGTGCGGAGGACATCGGCCGAAAGGAAGGTGTACTCCGGCATGCGGAAGGCGCCGAGCATGTTCTTGTACCCGTCCAGGTTCACGCCGGTTTTGCCGCCGAGAGCTGCGTCCACCTGCGCCAGGAGGGTGGTGGGAAAGTTCGCATAACGGACGCCGCGCTTGTAGATGCCGGCGGCGAAGCCCACCATGTCGGTGGTGATGCCGCCGCCCACGGCCAGGACCAGGCTGCCCCGCGTGGCGCCGCACGCCATGAGCCAGCGCTCAATACGGGCTACCGTTTCCAGCGTTTTAGCCTCCTCGGAGGTCTCCAGTTCCAGGCGAGGCCATCCGGCAGGCAGTTGGTCCGCCACCCATGCGACATTCTTGTCGTAAACCACGTACAATTCGGATTCCTGCGACAGAATGGCCGCAATGTCCGTGATATGGGAGAGTTCCTTCAGCATAGAATGCAAAGATAGTGGTTTATTTTTGCAGTTTCCGCTTTTTCGCTTAAATTTGCAGTCCGTCTTCAAAGACGCCCCTGCCCGGATGGCGGAATTGGTAGACGCGCTGGACTCAAAATCCTGTGATAGCAATATCGTGCGGGTTCGATTCCCGCTCTGGGCACAAAAAAAGACGACCATTTTTTGCGGCCGTCTTTTTTTTGCACTTGTTGGTTTTTGTAATTAGACAATCTGGAGGGCGCGGGCGGTCATCAGGGCCGCGTAGCCAAGCAGAATGCTAAGGGTTCCCATGATAATTCCCACTTTAGCCATGTCCTTCTGCTGGACCAGGTTGGTGGCGTAGGCAAGGGCATTCGGCGGGGTGGAAATGGGGAGGATCATGGCGCTGGAGGAGGCGATAGCCACGCCGATCAGGACCGTGGTGGCGCCGCCGATAGAGGCAAGCTTGTCTCCCATGGCCGTGCAGACCACCACCAGGATGGGCATGAGCAGGGCTGCAGTAGCCGAGTGGGAAATCAGGTTGGAGAGGCCGTAGCAGAGCAGGCCCGAGAGCACCAGGATAAGGATCGGGGAGAAGTTGCCGAAGGGAATGGCCCTGATAATCAGAGCGGCCAGTCCGGAAGCGTTCATCGCGTAACCAAGAGCGAAACCGCCGGCCACCATCCAGATCACGGACCAGTTGATTTCTTCCAGGTCGTACTTGGAGATAATGCCCGCCATCGCGAAGACAGCGAACGGAATCAGGGCCACGGTATAGGTATTGATGCCCGTGAGGGTATCCATCATCCACAGCAGGATGGTGACGACCATGGTGACGATCACCAGCGTCGTCTGGCCGCCGCTCTTCATTCCGCCGTCAATCTTGAGCTCGATGGTCTTCTGGGTGAAGGGGAACAGCTTCTTGAGGATGAACCAGGCCACCAGGATCAGGAGAATCACCAGCGGAACCATGAACAGCATCCACTGGCCGAAGCCGATGCCCAGGTTCAGGCCCTCAGGGTCGTTCAGATACTTAAGGGCGATGGTATTGGGCGGCGTGCCGATCGGCGTGCCCATACCGCCCAGGTTGGCGGCTACGGGAATGCTCAGCGCCATGCCGATACGGCCCTTCCCGGCCTCGGGAAGCTGCTTGAACACAGGCGTAAGGAAGGTGAGCATCATGGCCGTTGTGGCCGTGTTGCTGATGAACATGGAGAACAGGGCCGTCACCAGCATGAAGCCCAGCAGGATATTCTCACTCTTCTTGCCGAAGGGCGTGAGCAGCACGCGGGCCAGATGCACGTCCAGTCCGGTCTTGGTAGTGGCAATTGCAAGGATAAAACCACCGATGAACAGCATCACGACCGGGTCGGCGAAGCTGGCCATCACCTGCTTGTAGCTGAGAAGCTGTCCCACCTCGGCGGCGTTGCAGAGCCACTTGACACCGGAATCCGACGCGAACAGCAGAAGCAGCAGGATGATAGACACCGACGTAGCCCAGGCCGGAACCAGTTCCATCACCCACATAAGGGTAGCATAGGCAAAGATGGCAATGATACGCTGCTGCACCTGGGTGAGCCCGTCAATACCGAAGCTCTCGGTGGGCAGGAACCACAGAAGCAGGAAGATGATGGCGACAAAAAGAAAACCGACAGTCTTCTTTCTGAACAGGTTGGGGTTGAAGCGCTTGTCGTGACGCAGCTTGTGCATCTGCTCGACGAGGTTGAAACCTACAAAGATCTTAAACATAGTATCGTTTCTGTCGTTGATTATACTTGCTACCGGGTTTGGAAGTCAAACCGGATATCCACGGGGATTTTCTCCAGCCCGAGGTTCAGGATGTCGGCCTGGTAGTCTTCGCAGCGCTTGGAATAGCGGGCCTCGAAGTCGGCGGCAAAGGAACGGTTGCCCGTTGCCTGGGTCTCCAGCACGAGGGCGGTGAGGGCGGCGAGGCCGCTTTCCATCCTGGCAGGATCGATGGTGTAATGTCCGGAAGCGTCACGCTGGAAGGCGCCGGCTTCACGGAGATAATTATAGATGATAACATTGGCGCGTCCCAGGGCAGACCCTTCGCCGAAGCGCTCGGAACGGAGCAGGGACACGAAGAAGGTGGTGAGGGCATCCTGTCTGGTGAACAGATGGTGGATGTCGAAATGGTCCTGCAGCTTGCAGACCAGCAGCACGCCGGCCGCGTTGGCTTTCACCTCTTCGAAAGTCTGGGCGGTGCTGCCCAGGGCCTCTTCCACACTGCCTTTCCCGTTCACCGTCTCCTTGACTCCCAGACCGTGGGCCACCTCACGCATGGCCACGTTCCAGTAGAAAGCATCGGAAGAAAGATGCTCGCGGTCGTCGGCAGAGAGAAGGATTTCGCCCGTGGGAGCCACGATGCTGTTGAACTTGGCGTAGATGACATTGTCCAGCAGGATGGTACGCGTGCCCTTGTCATGCTGCACGGCGGGGTCGAAGGGCAGGTTCAGCGCAATCACTTTGATGCCGGCGTTGGCCTTGCCCGCATAGTAAAGCGCGTCGCAGGCAAAGATGTTGGAACCGGAACCGGGCTGGAAAGTCTTGTAGGCAGGGTCCCCGGGAAGGTCCTGCTGGAACTCGCCGATACGGGAGACATACTGCATGAGTTCTTCCGTGTGCGACTCCTTCTTCAGAAGCACGAAGGCCTCGTAGGAACGCTTGACACCCAGAAGCTGGTCGTCAGCCGCCTCGTTGGGGCCGATCACCAGGTCCATCTTGCTGTCGTCCATCTCCAGCCAGGCGATGCCGCTTTCGTAGAAATTGTCGCTCTGCAGGGCCTGGATCTTGGCCAGCAGATACTTCCGGACGCTGGGCTTGATGGTGATGTCGGCCGCTGCCAGCAGATAGCTGGAAATCTTGCCGATGTGCTCCTTGTAAGCGTCGTGGTACCAGACCGTCTGCAGGGAGCCGTCCGCGGCGCGGCGGACCAGGGTGTAGGGACTCATCTTGTCCGGATTGTCCCAGGCCTCGAATTCCTCCAGGGTCATGTCGGCCGGGTAGAAGCCCACGCCCGGGAGACGGTCGGCATAACCTTCCACGAAGGATTTCCCGTCCATACGGTCCCAGGGACCGTAGTTAATCTCGGCATAGGTTTTCTCCACCGGGTCGGAGATGCTGTCCAGCAGGGCATGCTTGTCTCCGAAATACTGTTCCCAGTAGATAGCGTCCACCTCGTCGGCGGCGAAGCGATAGAGATTGAGCACCTCTTTTCCATTGTCGGTAATACCGCTCAGGTCGGGTGCCTTGACCGTGACGACGGCATAATTGGCCACCTCTCTGTTCAACGGCGACTTAGGGGCGTTGCTGCAGGCGGTGGCAACCAGCAGAATAAGAAATGATTTGAGAAAATTCTTTTGCATTGCGCGCAAAAGTAGGAAGAAGAACGCAGGTTTTTTATAGATGGATAAGGTTAATTTCGATAGATTTTTTAGATAATTTCGATAAATCGACGTATATTTGCACGAAAAGCACTTATTACCATGGAATTACGCCAACTCCGATATTTTGTAGAAGTGAGCCGCCTGAAGAGCTTCTCGGCGGCATCCAAGTCCCTCTACATCACCCAGAGCACCATTTCCCAGCAAATCGGGAAGCTGGAAGAGGAGCTGGGGGTGGAGCTGCTCACCCGCGACACCCGTCACGTTTCCCTGAGCGATTACGGCCGGGAATTCTATCCGCACGCCGTCAGGATCCTGGAGGAAGCGCAGGTCTGTGCCGACAAAATCATGGACGTCAAAGACCTGCAGACAGGTACGCTCTCGGTCGGAGCTACCTATTCGTTCGGCCCGCTTCTCATGCAGACCATCCTGGATTTCCACCGGCAGTACCCCCATGTCAAACTCAACGTTTTCAATACCTCCACTAGCACGCTCAAACAGATGCTGCTGGACCGGGAGCTGGACGTTGCCCTCACCTATAAGTCCCCCATGGACGACGACCGCATCGACTCCTGCCTGCTGTTTGAGAACTCCCTCTGCCTGATTGGCCGGCGGGACGCCATGAAAGAGTGCCGGCAGCACGTCGAGGTCCAGACGCTCAGCCGCTATCCGCTGGCGCTTCCCATCAAAGGCCTGCAGGCGCGTGACACCCTCGAGTCCGTCCTGTTCGCCAAAAATGTAGAACTGGATATCCGCCTGGAACTCAACAGTATCCACGCCATCCTGGACCTGGTCAAGTCGGGTTCCATCTTCACCATCCTTTCCGGAGAAGTGGCGCACGGCATTCCCGAACTGAGAGCTGTTCCCATCCACCATCCGGAAGGCCGGATGTACGGCTGCTACCACTTCATGAAAGGCGCCTATCGCAAACGCGCGACAGACGCCTTCATACGCATCCTGACGGAAAACAACTCCTTCCGCAGCGTTTTCCGCTGATGTAGGAATCCTTACATTCGGGCCTTCTCACTGGCGCCGGCACCGGTGCCACGATACTTGCTCTTGGCCTTGTTGAAGCTGTAGCGGATAGAGAACCTCACTTTCTGTGTATCCATCGTATTGGTCTGCCAGATGGTATGCGAACCGAAGTCCGTGGTTACATTGTAGTGAGCCGTTCCCAACAGGTCGGCGGCTTCCAGGCGGAGTACCAGCGAGCCGTCCCGGAGGAGTTTCTTCTGCACGGCGGCGTAAACATCGGCAAACACGTTCGTCAAGTAGAGGTTCTGCACATTTCCCTTGGTCTGGAAGGTTCCGCCCACCTCGATCTGCCAGTCGTTCTTCAGGGAGAACGTGTTGTTCAGCTGGGCAAAGCAGACAGGTTTTCCGTTGAACTTGGTCTCGCGCACCCCGGAGGCCTCGCGCTCGTCAGGGGCGTTGATGGTGAGCCACTGCGGCATGATGCCGAACGTATAGTTCATGCTCCAGACGCCGATGGTGGGCGTGAAGTTCACGAACGCCTCCATGGTGCGGTAGGGCGTCTCGATGTTGCGCGGTTTCACCAGCACCACACCCTCGTCATTGTATGGAGTGCTCCATACCATGATGGCATCATTGGTACGGGAATAGTTCACCACCAGGGCCACGAATTTCCAGACAGCCGTGAGGTTTGCGCTCCGGATGATTTCCGGCTGCAGCTGGGCGTTGCCGCTCTGCCAGATGTAACGGCTGTTGTAGCGCACGGAACTGGACAGGTTGGTATAGCTGGGACGGCTCGTCTTGACGCTGTAATTGAACATCATCTGAACAGGGCCGATCACATTCGAATAGGAGACCGTCGGGAACCAGTTGTCGTAGCGGGTGGACATGTTCGCAGAGGGCTTCAGGACATCCTCGTAAGAGTAGTTTACATGCTCATAGCGGATGCCGGCGCTCAATTGGCCAAAGGTGGGCAGGAAAAAGGCGTAGTTGGCAAAAGCGGCTACGTTGTCTTCTTTCACCGTGGCGGACGATGCGGAAATATCCGTCACGTTCTCTATGTCAGTAAAGTAGTGATCCGTTCGGCGTGAGAAGGTATCTTCGGTGCCTACCTGCAGCTGGCCCACCCAGACCGGATAGGACAGCACAGCCTTTGCGGCATACAAGCGGCTGCTGTTGTCACTTTCGCTGGAAACTGCGGCATCGTGCGTCATCTCGCTGATCTCAGAGGCGAGGGTGTTTTCAGACTCCTTTGTGCCGTAGTAGTCCAGGTTTATGTCGATACCCAGTTTACCGCCCACCAGGCCATTGTAATAAAGGTTTGCGCTAAGTGTCTCCCGAGGGAACGCACCCATCGTAGAAGTGGATGTGGTGGTGAGTTTGTCGGCCTCCTCACCGTCCACGAACACGTGGTCCTTCACCACCATATCCACATTGTACGAGAGCCGACGGCCCCACTCCACCTTTCCGCCTAAGGAATGGGCGGGGGAAATCTGCCAGTTCACACCGGCGTTGCCATGCACAAGGGAATTCTGAGTTTCCGTGAGCAGGTAACCGTCGTTAAGAATAGTTTTATTAATACCATAGGTTTTTTTCGTAATGTCGCTCTCCTGGAAGTTTACGCTCCGGGAGAAGTTGGCGCCGCCGAAAATATCCACGCCGCCGATACGGTAGTTGGCATTGAGGGCGGCTGCAGGGGCGTTGCGTTTTTCCCTGCGCAGGGACTGTGCGTCCGAAGCGTCAAAGTTAAAGCCGAAGCCTTCCCCCTGATGCTTGACGGTGCGGATGCGCACGACGGCACGTACGGTGGCGTCGTACTGGGGGCCGGGATTGTTGATAACCTCGATGCTCTGGATCTCGTTGCTGGCCAGACGGTTCAGTTCAGAGATGTCGGAAACCTTGCGTCCGTTGATGTACACCAGCGGCGCACCCTTTCCAATCACTTCCAGTCCGTTCTGCCCCTTGATGACACCGGGAGTCCGTGCCAGCACATCGTTGGCCGTTCCCGCATTCTCCAGCACGGAACCGTGCACATGGGTTTGCAGGCCTTCGCCCGTCACTTTGGTCTTGGGCATAACGGCGGCCACAGACGCGCTTTCCAGCATGGTGGCGTCGTTCTTAAGTGCAATGACCATCCCGTCCACAGGAGTAACGAAACGGGTCTGGTAGCCCAGCATGGCCACCATCATGATTCCGTCATTTTCCTGTGTAATAATATTGAAAACACCGCTTTCATCGGTAACGGCACCGCAGACGACGGTAGAATCGGCCTTGGAGAGCACAGCCACATTGGCATAGGCAATCGGGGCTCCGTTCTCATCCACCACCTTTCCTTTCCAATCCTTCTTCGCAAAGGCGGTTAAAGTGGTGAAAATCATTAAGGTAAGAATGAATAGTCTTTTCATGTCTGTGTGTATTAGTTTAATAGTACACCGCAAAGGTAAAACAATTATTCCTTTTTCCAAAACTTTTTTTAAAAATTTTGGACTTGACAGAAAAGCTACCGAAAATGATTATCTGAGAAGAAAGTCCGCGTAAATCGGGAAATGGTCCGAGGGATAGCCCCCGTAGAGGGTATTGTCGCAGCGATAGGAAACCGGTTCGACGCCCTCTCCCCTATAATAAATAAAGTCAATGCGATGTTCCTTCGAGGGCGTCTCCCATTGCCAGGCATTGAAGGTCCCCTCCGGGCCTGTACGCTTCCCGGCGGGAAGCGCCAGGAAGACGTCTTTCCAGTGAGAACGGTGGACGGCGCTGCAGGCATCGGCCTCGCTGGCATTGAAGTCCCCCAGGAAGAAAGAGGGAAGGCCCCGGGGGTTGAAGCGGGCCTCCATCTGGGCGTAGATGTGGGCGTTCTGCGCATGCTGCTCCTTGTTCAGCGGAGCGTGGGTGACCATAACAAAAACCTCACGTCCGCCCTTTTCCTGCAGGGTAAGGCAGAAGCCGCCGCGCGTGTAATTCGCTTTCCAGGCAGGAACGGTATCGTTTGACTGGCGCAGCTCAGGCGGGTTCGAGAGCCAGAAAAAGTGCGGCTCTCCCTTGAGCGCAAAGCGGTCCTTCTTCCACAGAAGGCCGTGGGCCCGGGTTCCCTTTCCGTCATCGGAATAAGGGTCGAAGAAAAAGGCATCGTAGGACAGCCCCTTCGCCGCCAGCTCGCGGGGCAGGGACTCCTGCTCCTCCAGGCCGATTTCCTGCACGCCGCAAAGATCCATGTCGCAGGCAAGGAACGACTGCAGGAGCCGGGGCTCCCGCAGCGTCCAGTTATTCTCTTCACTGTTTCTGTCCAGGTTGGCGAAGCGGAGGTTGTAAGACCCCGCCCTCAGGGGAAGCTCTGCGGCTGCGATGAATTTCTCGAGGAACGTTTCCCGGCAGGCCTCCCACTCGGGATAGCGCCAAATGCCGTGGCCGCTGTTCTGAAGGCACACGAACTCCCTGTCTCCCGTACCTAGGTTGTTGTAGATGGCAAAGTTGGTGTGCGGCGGGCAGGTCTCGTCCTGCAGGCCGAAGGCCATAAAGGTGGGCACATGGATGCGCGGAGCGAAATTCTTCACGTCAAAATAGCGCAGCATCTCCAGCAGTTCCTCGCGGGGAAGGCCGATGGCGTCCGCCTCCTCGAAGACCTCATGCACGGGCCACCACACGATGCGGGCGTAATCCCGGAAGTCTCCCAGGAAGGGCACGCCGGCCGAAATGGCCTTGACGCGGCTGTCCAGCGCGGCCGATACGCAGGTGAAGGCACCGCCCTGGCTCTCTCCCCAGGCGACGATACGGGTGGTGTCGGCCTTTTCGAGGGACGCGACAAAATCCACGGCACGCTTGACGTCGCAGAAGGCACCCCGGTAGTAGAAGGTCTCACGGGAGGTGATGCCGCGGTCTATCCAGCGGGACTGGTCCCCCTTGAAGATTCCCTGGTCACGGACACTCACCAGATAGTTGATTCTGTCCGGATGGGAAGAGGGGTCTTCGCAGAAAGGCTCCGCGCCGTAGCCCATGTAGTTGACGACGACGGGATATTTGCCGGGCGCATTGGGGACGCACAGGATGCCGCCGGAAACCGCGCCGTCCAGAGAGGCGTAACGCACCTCGTAAGTGGTACGCAGTTCATTGGAATACTCGGGAATCTTCGTATAGACCGGTTCCAGGGGCACTTGGGACAGTTCCTCCAGCGTGGAGCTCCAAAACGCATCGAAGTCTTCCGGGGCATCGGAGGGGCTCACCACCTCGTCCGGACGCACGCCGATATTCCAGCGCACGGAGTCCCGCAGGCGCACCTGGTAAAAGCCGGGGTCGAGCTTGCCGAGAGCCACCTCGAGGGTGCTGTCGGGGGCCACCTCCACATCGGCCCGGAAAACGACTTCCGGCTCGTCGGCCATAAGCGAGAGGTCCTTCACCAGTTCGAAGGTGGCGGGACCGGGCGCCGCTTCCACACGGGTGGCAAGGGTGTAGGCCCCTTTTTCAAGGAAAAGCCAACCCTGGTCGGGGGCAAGGGAACCGCCAGTGCTGCGGACGACATTCTGGCCGCAGGACAGCAGCAGAAAGGAGAAAGTGGCAAGTGCGATAATGCGTTTCATGCAGAAATAGTCATTAGTTGTGATGCAAAAGTAGGCATTTTTTATTACCTTTGTACGATTTTACAAAGCACATATGCGGAACTTTCGTTTATTTCTGCTATTCGGCCTGCTGTGGTTAGTCAGCGCCGCCTGCAAACCTGTCAGAGACAATTATACCGTCGTTATTTCCCTGGACGGAAACCGCTGGGATTATCCCACCCTTTACCATACTGAATTTTTCGATTCGCTCGCCGCGGTTGGCGTATCGGCCCGGATGGAGCCTTCCTTCCCCGCATCCACCTTCCCCAATCACTATACGCTGGCCACGGGCCTTGTCCCGGATCATCACGGCCTTGTGAACAACAGCTTCTGGGAGCCCGAACGGGAGTACACCTACTCCATGGGAGACTCGGTCTGCCGCTACGACCCTCACTACTATGGCGGAGAACCCATCTGGATCACCGCCCAGCGCCAGGGCGTCAAGACCGGCAATGTTTACTGGGTCGGTTCCGACATCCCCATCCTGGGCGAATATCCCACATATTACCGCGCCTGGGACGAAGATCCGCACTGGAACTTCGAAGAGCGCGTCGATGAAATCGTACGTCTCGTCAGCCTGCCGGAAGAGGAGCGTCCCCGCCTGGTCATGGGCTACTTCGACGAGCCGGACCATAACGGACACGTCTATGGCCCCGTCTCCCCGGAAACCCAGGGAATGGTGGAATACATGGACAGCCTCATGAACTCCCTGTACCTTCGCCTGAAGGCCCTTCCGCATGGAGACCGGATTAACCTCATCATCCTGTCGGACCACGGCATGGAGGATGTCTCCGCAGAGCGTTTCATCCGCTGGTGGGATGTCATTCCCGAGGAATGGGTGGAACGCGTCATCGCCACCTCCCCTACCAGCATCTTCGCCAAAGAGGGCTATGCCGACAGCCTGTACAACAAACTGTCCCAGGTAGAGCACCTGAGCGTATGGAAGCATGGCGAGGTTCCCGAAGAACTCAATTATGGCACTTCCCCCCGCCTGGGAGACCTCATCGTCGCCCCGGATCTGGGCTGGCAGTTCGCCGAGAAGCCCGGCACCAAGAAAGGCGCGCACGGATACAGCCCCAAGGAACTGGACATGATGGTGGTTTTCCGCGCCATCGGCCCGGACTTCAAGATCGGCTACGAAGCCCCGTTCACCGAAGGGGAACAGTCGGCCTTCCACAATGTGGACATCTACCCCCTGCTGTGCGAACTGCTGGGGATCAAGCCCGCCCAGACGGACGGGAAACTGGAAAGAATACACAAAATACTTAAATAACCTATGGGAAAGCATTTCACACTGCCTTATGACGGCGGACTCATCGAGAAGAATCTCCCCGCCGACATCCTCCACACCTACGAAAAGATCTGGGCGCACGTGTATCCGGAATCAAGACCGGCATCCTACGCCATCGCAGACGTCATCGTAGAAGCCATCAACGCCCACAAGGACGGTCTGTTCCGCCTGGGTCTCACCACGGGTTCCACCCCCATCTCCCTGTACAATGAGCTGGCCCGCCGCTATGAGGCCGGCCTCGTTTCCTTCAAGAACGTGGAAATCGTCTCCATCGACGAGTACTACCCTTCCTCCCAGAAGGAAGCCCAGAGCCGCAACAACCGTCTTCACAAGGCCCTGCTGGACCTGGTGGACATCAAAAAGGAAAACATCCACATCCCGGACGGTTCCGTTTCCCCGGAAAAGCTGTCCGAGTACTGCGCCCAATATGACAAGATTGCCCGCGGGGTGGACCTGCTGGTCATCGGTATCGGCGAACAGGGCCAGGTAGGCTTCAACGAAGCCGGCTCCAACGAGAAGACCCACACCCGCGTGGTACGCCTCTCCTACGCTTCCCGCAAGCGCCAGGCCGGCAACTTCAACCATGATATCTCCGCCACCCCCGACAAGGCTATCACCATCGGCATCAGCACCATGCTCAGCGCCAAGCAGATCATCCTCATGGCCTGGGGCGAGGACAAGGCTCCTGCCGTAAAGGCCATCGTCGAAGGACCCGAAAGCGCAGACTGCCCGGCTTCCCTGCTGCAGGCTCACGACAATGTCTCCTTCTACGTGGACGAGACCGCTGCCAGCCTGCTCACCCGCAGCGAGGCTCCCTGGCTTGTAGGCCCCTGCGACTGGACGCCCAAGTTCGTCCGCAAGGCCGTGGTGTGGCTGTGCCAGGTGACCGGCAAGCCCATTCTCAAACTCTCCGAAAAAGACTACCTGAACAACGGCCTCAGCCAGCTGCTGGAGACCGTAGGGGCCTTCGATAAAATCAACATCGACGTCTTCAACGACCTGCAGCACACCATCACGGGCTGGCCGGGCGGCAAGCCCAACGCCGACGACAGCACCCGTCCCGTCTCCGCCAAGCCGTTCCCCAAGACTGTCCTCATCTTCTCCCCGCACCCGGACGACGACGTCATCTCCATGGGCGGCACCTTCATCCGCCTGGCCAAGCAGGGGCATGACGTGCACGTCGCCTACGAAACCTCCGGTAACGTCGCCGTGCATGACGATGTTGTGCTCCAGCACATGGACTGCGCCTTCCAGCTGGGCTTTGCCGACAAGTTCGACGAGGTGAAGAAAATCATCGAAAGCAAAGTTCCCGGCCAGCCGGAGCCCCGCGCCCTGCTGGAAATGAAGGGTGCCATCCGCCGCAGCGAAGCCCGCGGTGCCGTACGCAGCTTCGGCCTCAACGACAACACCAACGTCCACTTCCTGAACCTGCCCTTCTACGAGAGTGGCGGCATCAAGAAGAACCCGCGCACCCAGGCCGATGTTGATATCATCAAGGACCTCATCAAGAAACTCAAGCCCCACATGATCTTCATGGCCGGTGATCTGGCAGACCCTCACGGCACACACCGCGTGTGCACCGAGGCCGCCCTGGAAGCCATGGAGCAGCTCAAGGAAGAGGGCAACAATCCCTGGATGGCAGAGACCCACGTCTGGCTGTACCGCGGCGCCTGGATGGAGTGGGAACTGGGCCGCGTAGATATGGCCGTTCCGCTGAGCCCGGAAGAAGTCGTGATGAAGCGTCACGCCATCTTCCGCCACCTCTCCCAGAAAGACATCGTTCCGTTCCCGGGCGAAGATCCCCGCGAGTTCTGGCAGCGCGCCGAGGAGCGCACCCAGAATACCGCCAAGCTCTACGATGAACTGGGCATGGCAGAATATCAGGCTATGGAAGTATTCTTAAAACTTTACTAATCATGAAAATTATCATCCGCGACAATGCCAAGGCCGGCTCCCTGTGGGCAGCCCATTACATTGCACAGCGCATCAAAGAGAAGGCCGCCAAGACCGACAAGCCCTTCGTCATCGGTCTCTGCACGGGTTCCACGCCCATCGACACCTACGCCGAGCTTATCCGCATGGTCAAAGCCGGCGAGGTCTCTTTCAAGAACGTGATTTCCTTCAATATGGACGAGTACGTAGGTCTGCCGGAGAGCCATCCGGAGAGCTACCACAGCTTCATGCACAAGTACCTGTTCGACCAGATTGACGAGAAGCCGGAAAACATCCACATCCTCAACGGCAATGCCAAGGACGTGGAGGCCGAGTGCGCCGCCTACGAGAAAGCCATCGTGGACGCCGGCGGCTTCGACCTGTTCCTCGGCGGCGTAGGCGAGGACGGTCATATCGCCTTCAACGAGCCCTTCTCCTCCCTGAGCAGCCGCACCCGTGTGGTCACCCTCACCCAGGACACCCGCGAAGTGAACGCCCGCTTCTTCGACAACGATCCTTCCGCCGTTCCGGCCCAGGCACTTACCGTTGGCGTAGCCACCGTGCTCAGCGCCAAGGAAGTGGTCATCCTGGCCTTCGGTTCCAAGAAGGCCCGCGCCATCAAGGACGCCGTAGAGGGCCCCATGTCCCACTACTGCACCCTCAGCGGTCTGCAGAACCATCCCGCCGGCACCATCGTCTGCGACGAGAACTCCATCTCCGAGGTCAAAGTCAGCAGCTACCGCTACTTCAAGGCAGTCGAAGCAGCCGAGAACAAATAGTTCTCTCTGCAAACACAGTAAAAAAATAGAGTGGCCGTTCGGTCACTCTATTTTTTGTTATTATCGCACGTACACCGGCGGCGGGAGCATGCCTCCTTCGTGAACGGGGACGGCTGCAGTATTGACGCCGGCAGGACGCATGACCGGAGATCCGCCTTCGTCGCGCACGGGATCCGTGGGAACGTCATTGTCCAGGAACTCGTCAACGGTCAGGGACGGAAGTCCGGCAAGGGTCATGATACGGTTCACGATGATGTAACGCTGCCAGGTGGAGAAATAGAAACGGTTGTCAATCATGCAACTGATCTTCTCACTGCGCCAGCGGTTGAACATGGACACATCCGCACCCTGGAAAACACTGACTCTTTGCGCGTAAAGAGGGCTCTTCGTGGCCATTTCCGCTTGAATTGCAGAGTCGAACAGTTCATGCCAGGGGACGAGGTTCTGGTCCGGCTTGGCCGACACGTTCAACCCCATGGGAATGGGCCAGCTATGTTCTTCGATGGCGTCGACGGCAGGTTCGCTGTCGCTGTACCAGTATTCGTCCGACAGTTTGCCGATACTGTGACCGCCGAACTCGTGCACAAGCGTGTTGCGCCAGGTGCCGGCGTTGGTATAACCCTTCGCAGACGTCCAACCCAGTTCCGTTCGCTCCGCGGCAGTTACCGTATGCGTATCCCCTTCCTCGGCGTTTACTCCGGCCGCCTCTACGCTGGGATAGTTCCAGCCTATAACGTCACCGTCATAGGAGTGGGGAACCATGCAGTAGGTCTGTCCGTTGCCATAGTTCCAGGCGATACCGCCATAGCGGTCGTCATTGATGATGACAAGGATGGGGACATCCTCAATCTGGTGAACACCGTCCACGATGTCCGGACAGTTATTCTCCACGAAAGCGAACACACGGTTTGAGTTGGCCTTCATGCTGTCATAGCTGGATCCTCCCCAGCTGGATTCAAAGAAACAGTCCCGAGCCCGTTCTTCCGGCGTTCCGTCCGAGATTCTTGCCCCGGATTCGTTCGAAGCCACCTTCAGGATCCATACATTGAAATAGCCTTTGTAGGACTTGTAGGGTTCCGTATTGAACAGGGCGTCGATGCCGGACTGGGCATCAATCTCGTACTGGTCCATCTCTTGCGCAGTATATCCGTCCGGAATGACGGCAATGGTAGCATACTTGCTCTCCGTGTGCTCGATATAAGGGGTGAGCGTCTCCTTGACGGGGAATTCGTCTCCCAGGGCGATGGTGCCGAAGTCGGTAATCCGGCCCTGGTTCAGGGTAAGCGTCCGGCCAGACATTTTCTTGATCTCACGGGATCCGTCTGCATTTTCAAAGACCATCATGAAGGTATCCTGGACAGACGGGGCAACCACCATGTAGTAATCCGTCCCGGCCACGAAATCTCCCACCAGCGAAACCTCATGGGAACGGGGATGCGACGGGAAATAGAGGGAGGGAACCAGGTCTGCTCCGCCGGTGCCGTTCGGCTCTACGAGCATACAGCCGGAGACATAGTCGGATCCCTTGAAGATCACCTTCTTGACATCCGAGACGGCAGCACCGGAGAGGTTGAACTTGATCACGGCACCAACATTCTTGAAATGCAGGCTCTCCGACACCGAAGCGGCCTGGGCAAACGCAATGTTCGCCCCTTCGGCCACATTTCCGGCCGTAGCCGTCTGCTCCCCGGGGAAGTTGATACCCATCAGGAACCCGGCCTCATTTCCGCTGTAGGAAGTCCAGGCCACGTACGCAGCATTTGGATACACGGCATAGAACTTCGCCTTGGATGCATCCGGACCGGACGTCGTGGAGAATTCCGCACTGCTTCCACCGCTTGCGGTAGTGTAGATTCCGGACGACATGGAGCTTTCTCCGCTGGTAAAGCCCAGCAGGCGGAAGTTGTCCCCGGCCGTCCATACCACACTGGCGAAGGTCCCCGCGCCGTTCATGGCAAGCTGCGACTTGGAGGCGGCATCCTCTTCCGGGAGAAGGATTTCCGCCTGAATGGTCGCCGGACCACCCTTCCCCTGCACTGTTTCCTGCGGGATATAAGCCCAGGGATTCAGGCGAGTGGAACTTCCCGCCGGCTGCGTTTCCAACATATTCTGCTTTGCGCAGGAGAAGACAAACGGTAAAACCGCCAACGCATAAACGATTCTTTTCATGGCGTTCACAGAATTAAAGAATGGATGAAAAGTCGTCTAAAGCCGGAGAGGAGAAGCCAGGATTAAACGGATCTACGCTATAACCCTCATTGCTGGCATTGTTAAGCACGCCGTCTGAAGGGTAGTATTCCACTACTTCGGCGGACGGGGAATGGTACGGTTTCATGCGGACTATTCTTCTTCAGTTTCCTGGGCGGCGTATTCGGCCAGAAGTTTGGTCTGGACGTCGGCAGGAACCTGGACATATTCGGCAAACTTCATCGAGAAGGTGGCGCTGCCACCGGTGAGAGAGCTCAGGACGGTAGAATAGCGGTAAAGCTCGGCCAGGGGAACGCGGGCGTGCAGCACGGTGAAGCCTTTCTCCATATCCTGGTTCATGATCATGCCGCGACGGGTGTTCAGGTCACTCATACAAGGGCCGACATACTCGTTCGGGGTGATGATATCTACGTTGTAGATGGGCTCGAGAATCTTGGGACCGGCATTGCGGAAAGCCTCCTTGAAGGCGTTGCGGCCGGCGATGATGAAGGCGATTTCCTTGGAATCCACCGGGTGCATCTTACCGTCATAGACATAGACGCGGATGTCGCGGGCATAGGAGCCGGTGAGAGGGCCTTCCTCCATCTTGGACTTGATACCCTTGAGGATGGCGGGCATGAAGCTGAGGTCGATGGAACCGCCCACGACGCAGTTGTAGAATTCCAGTTTGCCGCCCCATTCGAGGTCCGTGATATCCTGGCTCTTGAAATTGAATACGGTATCCTTGCCGTCGATCTTGAAGTTCTTCGGGGCTTCCTGGCCTTCCACGTAGGGGCAGACCAGCAGATGCACTTCACCGAACTGGCCGGCGCCGCCGGACTGCTTCTTGTGACGGTACTGGGCCGTGGCAATCTTGGTGATGGTCTCGCGGTAAGGCACCTTGGGAGCATAGAGCTCGATCTGGAGCTTGAACTCGTTGGTGACTCTCCACTTGACGTAGTTGATATGCTGCTCGCCCATACCGGTGAGGATGGTCTGGCGCAGTTCTTTGGAATACTCCACGCCGATGGTAGGATCCTGGGCGGCAATCTTGTTGAGGGCGTCGCCTACCTTGGCTTCGTCGTTCTTGTCAACGGCCTTCACGGCGCAGCGGTACTTGGCGTCCGGGAATACCATGTGGCTGATGGCTTCCTGACCGGGAGCGGCCAGGGTGACGTCCGTCTTGCCGGCCTTGAGTTTCATGACGCAGCCGATGTCGCCGGCGCAGATCTGGGAAACCTTCTCCTTCTTGGAACCGGCCACGGCGTAGATGGCGCTGAGGCGCTCCGTATTGCCGGTTTCGGGATTCACAAGGTCTGCTCCTTCGTTGAGGGTACCGCTCATCACCTTGAAGTAGGATACTTCACCGAGGTGCTGCTCCACGGTAGTCTTGAAAATGAACAGGGAAACGGGGCCGGCAGGGTCGCACTTGACGGTGCCGCCGTCGATGGTAGGCTCTTCCTTTCCTTCCGGGGAAGGAACCACGTTCACCGTGAATTCCATGAGGCGCTTGACGCCGATATTCTCCTTTGCGGAGATGCAGAACACGGGGATGGCGTCTCTCTTGAGGATGCCGTCACGCAGGCCGCCGCGGATTTCGTCGGTGGAAAGTTCCATGGTCTCGAAGAATTTCTCCATGAGGGCGTCGGAGCCTTCGGCCGCCTTTTCCATGAGGGCCGAGCGGAGTTCTTCCGCCTGGTCTGCATAGGCGGCGGGAATATCGAGTTCTTCGTTGTTCTTATTGTAGTACTTCATGGTGATGACATCCACGAAGCCTTCCAGGCCGGGACCGGGGTTCACGGGGAACTGGCACACGACGGCCTTCTTGCCGAACTCTTCGTTCACGGCATTCAGAACGCCTTCCCAGTTGGCCTTTTCGTGATCCATCTGGTTGACGGCGATCACGATCGGAATCTTGTAATTGTCGGCGTAACGGGCATACAGGGAGGTTCCTACCTCGATACCTGCGGTACCGTTCATCACCATGATGGCAGCATCCACTACCTTGAAAGCCGACAGGGCGCCGCCCTGGAAGTCGTCGGAACCGGGGGCGTCGATGAAGTTGATCTTGCAGCCGTTGATCTCACCGTACAGCGGGGTGGCGTTGATGGATTTCTGGTTGTTCTGCTCGAATTCGGAGCTGTCGGAAAGGGTGTTCTTATCTTCTACGGTGCCTCTGCGGTCGATTACCTTACCCTCGAAGAGCATAGCTTCAGAGAGGGTGGTTTTACCGGAGCGCGGGGCACCGATAAGGACAATGTTGCGAATGCTTTTAGTAGTGTAAGTTTTCATGTGTATATTAATTATTAGTCGTGCGGTTTATGCGGAATACAAATATAGCGACTTTTCATTCAAAAGCAAGATTCCGGCAAAAATATCTAACTTTGCAACCCCGTTATGCCGAAAACAGCCGTAATAAAGCCCATCTTCCAGGCGTGGTACCGTCCCATGTGCCTGTATGCGCTGCATTATCTGGGAGATCCCGACGCCGCGGAGGATGTCGTGCAGGAGGTCTTCATTTCCCTTTGGAACCAGGACGGGCCGATAGGGAACGTGAAGGCGTGGCTGCATACGGCCGTCCGCAACCGCTGCATCGACCAGCTCCGGCGCGGCAACAAGAAGGAGCTTCCGCTGCCCTGCGACCTGGAGGGGCCGATAAGCGACGAGGAAGCCTTCGACCGTTCCTCCCTGGAAGCCCGCCTCTGGGCCGCCGTGGAGGCCCTTCCAGAGAAGCGCCGCCAGTGCCTTGTCATGGCCAAGCGCGACGGCATGAGCTACCGGGAGATTGCCGATGAACTGGGCCTCAAGGAAAATACCGTCCGCAATCACATCGCCCGTGCCCTGGAAACGCTCCGCGAAAACCGCCACCAGATCAGCGACCTCATTTTTTTATTTTTCTGATGGTACTTTTCCCCAAAGCTGCGTCTTAGGGGTGTATGAACAACATCGATCCTCAACTGAACTTCGTTCTCCGGTTCTTTCGCCGGGGGAAGTTTGATCCGCAGCGTGCCTGGAAGAAGATAGCCGGGCCGCGGATTCCACACTATTTCTGGCTTGTCCCGGCCGCGGCGGCAATCCTTCTTTTTGTCTTCATCCGCCGGCAGAACGTCTGGACGGAATACCGTAGCTACGACGTTCCGCAATCCTTCGCGCTTGTGGACGGCACTCGCATTACCCTGGCCCCTCAGGCCTCCCTGCGCTACCAGCCGCACAGGAATCCCAGAACCGTAGCCATGAGCGGAAAGGTTTTCTACGAAGTGGCCCGGGACGAGTCGCATCCCTTCACCGTCACGCTGGAATCGGCCCGTGTCCAGGTGCTGGGAACCAGCTTCCAGGTTTTTGAAAGCGACAGCACCGTGTCGGTGAATGTCGTTTCCGGCCTTGTCCGTTTTTCGGGAACGGAAGGGGACGGAATCCTGCTCGCGGCGGGGCAGTCGGCTTCCCTTTCCGGATCGGTTCCGGTGATGGAAGCATCGGCCCTCCCGAACGCGGCGGCCTGGGCGACCGGCCGCTTCCACTACGACTCCACGCCGTTGGAGGTGGTGCTGGAAGAGTTGTCGGCCTACTATGGGGTTTCGCTCTCGGCCCCGGCCGAAGGAAAATGCCTTACGGGTGACTTCACTACGGATAGCCTGGATGAAATCCTGGAACTGGTAGAGCAGGCCCTGGATGTCCGGATCGACCGTCAATCAGAATAATATGAGAAAACAGAATTGGCTTTGCCTGCTGCCGGTGTTCTTCATGCTGGCCGGGTGCGAGATAAAATACGAGCGGAACATGACCGAGGCGGCCCAGTTGACGGCCGACAAGGTCTGCGGCATTTACCAGGCGGTGGAAGCCACCTGGGATGGCGAACCGCTGGACGTGAACAATGACGGGGTTGCCAAAGAGTCTTTCCTGGAAGAGCTGCTGGACGGTCCTTATCTTGGAACCCAGTATGATTCTTCAAGATTAACTACGAGGGTCAACCCCTGTTTTTACAGCAAGAGTTTAACATCGGTATCATTCCCTTTTTTCAAGGGGTGTTATTCCGAGTCGGATCTGCGCTTCTCCATCCCTCTCTACACCTGTGAGGGGATAGATGTATACTATAAGATTGATGATGACGGCCTTCTGACGATACAAGACCAGTTTGTATATCTAAGAACGGCCGGGGAACATGAGCATGACCAGATTCAGAATGTTTCCATAAAATGGGAAGCAGATGGAGACTTTATCGTTTCCGGCCAGACGGGCTTCTATAATTTTCTGACGCAAAGACACACGGAAGGGCGTGCAACCTTCCGTTATCACTGCATCTCCACCAAAGAAAAGAAACAGCGATGAGAAAAACGATAGTTTTGCTGGCTCTCCTTTTTGTGAGTGCCCTTTCCTGGGCCCAATCCACCCTCAAAGACGAAATGGCCCGCGTGGAGAAACAATATGGTGTCCGTTTTATCTACGACGCCTCGCTGAATCTCGGCGTTCCGGCTACTCAGAAAGCTACCTCGCTGACCGAAGCCCTGTCCCAGTTGTTCGCGAACAGCGAAATACAATATGACATCAAAGGCAGCTATGTCGTCCTTAGAAAAGCCCGCCGGTTCACCGTCAGCGGTACCATAACCGATGCTTCTACGGGAGAGACCCTGATTGGCGCCGGCGTCTTCTCCGGGGACAAGGGCGTGGTGACAAACAACTACGGTTTCTACTCCCTGACGCTGCCGGAAGGGAAGATTCGTCTGTCCTTCTCTTACGTGGGCTATGCCCCCCGGACCGAAATCCTGTCGCTGGATAAAGACCTTTCCCTGGACATGGCGCTTACGCCGGATGCCACCATCACGGCCGCCGAAGTGACCGGCTGGAAGGAAGCCGGAATCGGAGCCGTGGGCCTGGGCGCCCAGGAAATCCCCCAGGCCGTCATCCAGCGTGCCCCCATGCTGTTCGGGGAGGCCGATGTGCTCAAATCCCTCCAACTGCTACCCGGTGTGCAGGCGGGTTATTCCGGCTCGTCGGGGATCAATATCCGCGGAGGAGGTCCGGACGAGAACCTGCTCCTTCTGGACGGAATCCCCATCTATAACGGGGAACATCTGCTGGGCCTGTTTTCCGTGTTCGCCCCGGAATCCGTGAAAAAAGTCACACTCTACAAGAGTTCCTTCCCCGCCCGTTTCGGCGGCAGGACCGCCAGTGTCGTGGATGTCCGGATGAACGACGGAAATGCGGAAGAGCTTCACGGTGGCTTTACCGTAGGACTGCTCACGGACAAGGCACACCTGGAAGGGCCGATCGGAGGGAAGACCACCTTCTCCCTCACCGGCCGTGTCCTGCATACGGGCCTGGTGGAACTCATCGGCCGGCCGATGGGCCTGCCCGCGAACTACTTCTTCTACGACGTCCATGCCAAGGTTTCCCACAAGCTGAGTCCGAAAGATATCCTGACCGCCAGTTTCTATCACGGCAGGGACCGTTTCCGCCAGGGAGAGAGCCGATACAACGTTTACCGCTATTATGACGAGAACTACGCTCCATACGACCGCTATGTCGATGACCTGAGAACCTACCGCATGGACTGGGGAAATACGGTTGTCGGCCTCCGCTGGAACCACGTATTCAACGGACGGCTGTTCTCCAATACCACCCTTTCCTGGACAGGATTCCGCTCCGGCATGCAGACCGGCAACGGGGATAAGATACGGGATTATGAGCAAAGCTCCTATAAAGAGAGCGACTTCCGTTATTTTTCCAACATCAGCGACTTTACCCTTCAGACCAACTTTGAGTACACGCCGAGTCCCTCCCATGCCGTAAAGTTCGGCGCGGCCCTTACCCGCCACGTCTTTGTCCCGGACGGGCAAACGCTCTCGGAGAAGGAGATGGCCAATGAGGTCGTCGTTCGCGACACGGTCCTGAGCCACTACAGCGGAACATATATGCCCGGTCTGGAGGCCTCGGCCTACGTGGAAGATGAAATCGCGCTGGGCTCGATGGTAACGGTGAATCCCGGCCTCCATGTGGCCCTGTTCTCTTCCATGGGGAAAACATACACCTCCCTGCAGCCCCGTTTCTCTGTCCGATGGGACATCTCGGATGCAGTGGCGCTGAAAGCCGGGTATTCCCGCATGGCACAGTATGTACACCTGCTGCCCTTTACCCGTATCAGCCTGCCTACGGATGTCTGGGTACCCATTACCGACAAGATTGCACCCCAGACGGCCGATCAATGGTCCCTGGGTTTGTATTACACGGGGCTTCCCGGCTGGGATTTCTCCGCAGAAGCCTATTACAAGGACCTGCAGAACATAGTGGAACGCAAGAGTGACCGGCTGGCATTCGTGGGCGCCGACCAGTGGGAGAATACCATCGTCATGGGGGTCGGCCGCGCCTACGGTATCGAATGGCTGGTGGAGAAAACGACCGGCCGGCTCACCGGCTGGCTCTCCTATACCCTTTCCCGAAGCGAACGGCGTACCCCCGACGGCACCATCGACAATGGGGCCTGGTTCCCTTTCAGCAATGACCGGCGGCACAAAATATCCCTCTATGCCGCCTACGCCTTGAATAACCGGATTGACTTCTGTGCTTCCTGGCAGTTTGCCAGCGGCAACCGGATGACGATCCCTACCCGACACACCATTGTCATGGGAGAGAACGGTCCTCAGGAGCGGCTCTATATTCCGTCCCGCAACAACTGGACGGCTCCGCCTTCCCACAGGCTGGATGTAAGCGTGAACTTCCGCAAGAAAAAACCGCGCGGGGAACGCGTCTGGAGTATCGGCTTCTACAATCTGTATGGCGCACGCAATCCGGACTATCTCGTGGCGCTGACGAACAATAAACACAGGACCAACGACGGCGTCGAGTATCTGGATTATGACCAGATTCCGGAAGGACGTATTTATCTGAACAAGGTGACCGCCCTTGTTTTCCTCCCTTCCTTCAGTTATACCCGATCTTTCTGATAATATGAAAAATACCTTTCTGTCCTTATCTGTCCTCTGTCTGGCCGTTTCCTGCGAAACGCCTGTATTCCTTGATCCCGTCGGCCCGGAAAAGGAGCTGGTCCTGCAGGCCCGTCTACTCACAAGCGACGATCTGCATACCGTCTATGCCTCCTACAGCTTCCACGATAAATGCGAAGCGGCCGGGGACATTACTGTTTCCTGCTATGTGAACGGGCAGTTGGTGGCCGTCACCTCGGAAGACGTCCGCTTGGGCCAGTACCGGGAGGCCGCCTACCAGTTCCAGGCCACCATCCAGCCTGGAGATTCCGTGCGCATCGAGGCCATCGGCCCGGACAATCGTGCCGTCGCGCGGATCAAGGCGCCGGAGGCCCTTCCCGCCATCCCGGATGTAACAGCGGAAGAATTGACCATCTACAACGACAAGGGCAATGTAGAAACGCGGTTCCGTTTCCATATCCCGGTCCACGATATTCCCCAGGAGCGGAACTGGTATAGAATCAATACTACATGCCACACGATTGTAAGGATGTACGTGTCAGAAGAGGCACACGAGAGAGACCCCTGGAATCCAACGGGCTGGAGTACGCAGGAGGAAAACACCCTTGCGATTCGACATAGCAACACGAAAGACCCTGTCCTGAACCCGGACGGCCGCGAGTCTAAGGACCGTTACGTGGAAGATTACCTGTCCAATCCCCATCACTTCTTCACGGACGAACTGTTCGAAGACGGCAGCAATGAGTTTATCCTGGAAGCAAGTCCGTACGACTATACCAAAGGGGCCCGTTTCGCCATGTCCAGTGGTATTCAATACCAATACACCATCACGGCCTATTTCGACATTCAAAGCCTCTCCCGCGAAGACTTCATGCATAGCCGGATGCTGGAGATGGATCATTTTAACCTCAGCGGAGTCTCCATAGTGGATGACCTGTTCTCGGAAGACATGGTCCTTCCGGGAAATGTGGAAGGCGGGATGGGACTGGTGACCGTCCGCTCCGTCACTCGCGCTCCGTATGTTCTTGGTACTTACGACTGCGATATTCACAATTGGTACGATGTTTACGATCTACACCTGAAGCACTGATTCTAGGCTTTTTTGTTTAAATTTGCGTGGACAAATCCCGCAAACCAATTGAAACCGAATCTTCAGGCATATATGGAAAAAGACCGGCTCGAGGCCGGTTGTGACGAGGCCGGCAGGGGTCCCCTGGCCGGCCCCGTTTATGCTGCCGCCGTCATTTTGCCGGCGGATTTCTACCACCCCCTCCTGAACGACTCCAAACAAATGAGCGAAAAGGCCCGCGAGGAGCTTCGGCCCATCATCGAACGGGAGGCCGTCGCCTGGGCGGTAGAGGCGGTATCGGCCCGGGAGATCGACCAGCTCAACATCCTCTGGGCGTCCGTCACGGGGATGCAGCGCGCCGTTCTCCGGCTAAACCCCGCCCCGGAGTTCCTCCTTATCGACGGCAACAAGTTCCGCCCCTTCGGCCCGTATTCCGCGCAGCACTACCGCACCGTGGTGCACGGGGACGCCACCTTCGCCTCCATCGCCGCGGCTTCCGTCCTGGCAAAAACCTACCGGGACGACTTTATGAGAAAACTGGCCCTGGAGTATCCCCAGTATGGCTGGGAGCGCAACATGGGATACCCCACCCCCGAACATATCGAGGCCATCCGCCGCTTCGGATATACGCCCTGGCACCGGATGAGTTTTCACGTAAAAGAGTTGGAACCTACACTCTTTTAACTATCTTTGTGCAAATTCTTATCGTATATGAAACGTGTTCTTACCCTACTGACTGCCCTCACCGTGTCCCTGACCGCCGTGGCAGATGAAGGAATGTGGCTCCTGCCCCTCCTGAAACAGCTGAACGGAAAAGACCTGAAGGCTGCCGGATGCAAACTCACTCCGGAAGAAATCTACTCCATCAACAAGACTTCCCTGAAAGACGCCATCGTGCACTTCGGCGGCGGCTGCACCGGTGAAATCATCAGCGACCAGGGTCTGCTGGTCACCAACCACCACTGCGGCTACAGCAGCATCCAGGCCCTGTCCTCCGACGAGCACAACTACCTCATGGACGGTTTCTGGGCAAAGAATTTCGCCGAGGAAATCCCCTGTCCGGGCCTTTCCGTCACCTTCCTGGTCTCCATGGAAGACGTGACCGGCGTTATCGAGGCCGCCGGCGCCCTGGGTAAGACCAAGGCCCAGGAGATCATGGAAGAAGCCCGGAAGAACAATCCCGGCTGCACCGCCCGCGTCACCGGTTTCTATAACGACAATGTCCACTACCTGATCATCTACCGCACCTACACCGACGTCCGCTTCGTGGGTACGCCCCCGGAGGACATGGGCAAGTTCGGCGGTGAGGCCGACAACTGGATGTGGCCCCGCCATACCTGCGACTTCTCCATGTTCCGCGTTTATGCCGGCAAGGACAACATGCCCGCCGAATACAGCGAAGAGAACGTTCCTTACAAGCCCGCCAAATCCCTGAAGATTTCCCTCAAGGGCGTGAAGGAAGGAGACTACGCCATGGTCATGGGCTACCCGGGCCGCACCCAGCGTTTCCAGACGGCCGCCGAGCTGAACGAGATGATCGCCACCAACCGCATCCGCATCGATGCCCGCACCGTACGCCAGGACCTGATGTGGGAAGCCATGTGCGCAGACCCGTCCGTCCAGCTGAAGTACGCCGACAAATATGCAGGCAGCGCCAACGGCTGGAAGAAGTGGCAGGGTGAGGAGCTCGCCTTCAAGAACCTCAACATCATCGGCCGCGAGGAGCAGAAGGAAGCCGCCCTCAAGGCCTGGATCGAGGCCGATCCCCAGCGCAAGGCCAAGTACGGAGACCCCTTCACGGAGATTGCCGATTACGTAGGCAAGAACGCCGAATCCAACCACGCCTTCACCCTCCTTACCGAGGCTCCCTACCGCATTGAACTCGTAGGCCTTGCATCGGACTTTGTGGAACTCGTCGGCGAGGCCATTCAGGAAGGAAAAGATACGGCAGCCGCCCTGGCTCAGGCCAAGAGCGCAATCCAGGGCGAATACAAGGACTATGTGGAGGCCCTGGACAAGAAGGAAGCCGTTGCCCTGCTGGAATTCTACCGCAAAAACGCCAAGCCCGAGAACTACCTCTCCGGTTTCGAAACGGACTTCGCCTCCCTGGACATTCCCGCCTACGTGGAGGAGCTGTTTGCCGGTTCCAAATTCACGTCCCTTGAAAAGGTGGAAACCATCAGCTCCATCGAAGAAATCAAGAGCGATCCGGCCACCAAACTGTTCTCGGTCATTCTCGCCGAAATCATGAAGCACTACAACGCCGGCGGTCCGGCCACCTCTTTCCAGAAGGCCCGCAAGAACTTCGCCGCCGCCCTCATGGAGTGGCAGAAGGGCCAGGCCATGTATCCGGACGCCAACTCCACCATGCGCCTCACCTACGGCCACGTGCTTCCCTACAGCCCCAAGGACGCCCTCAAGTACGAATACTTCACCACGGCCCAGGGCCTGCTGGAGAAAGAAAACCCCGAGGATCCCGAGTTCATCCTGCCCGCCGGCATCAAGGAGCTCCTTGTTGCCAAGGACTACGGCCGCTGGGCCGACAAAGACGGCAGCCTGCACACCTGCTTCCTCACCAACAACGACATCACCGGCGGCAACTCCGGTTCTCCCGTTCTGGACGCCAAGGGCAATCTCATCGGCCTGGCCTTCGACGGCAACTGGGAGAGCATGAGCTCCGACGTCATGTTCGAACCGGCCCTTCAGCGCTGCATCTGCGTAGATATCCGCTACGTGCTGTGGCTGGTCGAGAAGTACGGCAAGGCCGACAATATCATCGCAGAACTCACCTACGTCAAATAAAAGAAAAGGTCCCGAAGAACTCGGGACCTTTTTTTATACAGACTCTGCAATTTTTCTGGCGAGTTCCAGGAAGGCCAGGGAGTCCGGGCGGGAACCCAGCGCGACGGGTTCGCCGCTGTCTCCGCCTTCGCGGATGCCCTGTACCAGTGGAATCTGGCCCAGAAGGGGAATATCCAGATCCTTGGCCATCTTGGTGCCGCCGTCCTTTCCGAAGAGGTAGTACTTCTCTTCCGGATGGGCTTCTGGGGTGAACCAGGACATGTTTTCGATGAGACCGAAGATGGGCTTGTTCACCTGAGGGTTCCGGAACATGTTCACGCCGCGAAGGACGTCGGCCAGGGCCACGTTCTGGGGAGTGGTTACGATGACGGCGCCGCTCATGGGCACGTCACCGATCAGGGAAATGTGGATGTCTCCGGTTCCCGGAGGCATGTCGATGAGCAGGAAATCCAGCGGGCCCCACTGGGTTTGCAGAATAATCTGCTTGAGCGCCGTGGAGGCCATGGGGCCGCGCCAGATGAGCGCCTGCCCGGCATTGGATACGTGGCCCACGGAAAGCCACTTCACGCCGTATTTTTCTACGGGGACGAAGAGGTTGTCGTTCTCGTCTTCCCCGTACATTTCAATGGTGACACCCTCGGTGCCGGTCATGGTGGGAATGGAGGGGCCATAGACATCGGCATCGGCCACTCCCACGCGATAGCCCAGGCGGGCCAGCGCGACAGCCAGGTTCACGGCGACGGTGCTCTTGCCCACGCCGCCCTTGCCGGAAGCCACACCGATGATATGGCTCACTTCCCGCAGCTGTTCCAGATTAAACTCGATGCCTTTCTTGGGCTTGGCGGGGTCTTTTACCACGGTATCCACCTCAATCTCGGTCCCGCCGGGGGCGTTGCGGTACAGGCAGGCCTGTACGGCTCCCACAAGGTAGTTCTTGAGGGGGTCCGGCCGCTTGGGGAAAGCCAGCGTCACATGGATGCGGCCTTCTTCGCACTTGATCTCATCCACCATCCCCAGCGCCACGACACTCTGGTCGCCCTTCGCGGGGTGCTGCACTTCACGCAGCCACTCCAATATTTCGTTGTTGTTCAAAGCGATGCTATTTACTTGTTAATGATTTGCGGATAAAGGCTTTCCCGACGGCCAGCAGAAGCAGCAGAAGCAGGCCGATGGAAGCGATGGCCGACACCGTCGCGCCAATGCTGTAGCTCGACGGGAGGAAGGTCATCACGACCTCGTGCTTGCCGGCCGGCAGAAGCGCGGCGCGAAGGGTCCAGTCGGCGCGGAAAAGGTCCACGGGCTGCCCGTCCACGGTGGCATGCCAGCCGTCCGGGTAGTAAATTTCGCTGAAGACGGCCAACCGGTCGCAGGCGGCGCTGTACTTGTAATGCAGTTCGTTGGGGGCGTAGGACGTAAGGCCGATAGATTCTTCGTCGCTTTGCTCCTCAGAATGACAAGCCCTGAGCTCCCCCTCTGTCATCCTGAGCGCTCCTTCTGTCATCCTGAGCGCCAGCGAAGGATCTACCACCGCCGTACGGCGGAGGTCCACCTTCCCCAGCAGGGCAATCTCCTCGTCGGGGGTTGCGGCCTCAACGACAGAGTCCACGAACCAGGCGGCACCGAAAGCGCCTTCATTCACCAGCGGCGGATAGTTCCCGTCCAGAATGACGTAACGGGTATTCAAGGCATTCAGGACCGGCGTTCCGGAAGCCATCCAGTCTGCGGCATCCATGATATCTTCAGCCTCTCCCAGCTGTTTGTACAAGGCGTTGATTTCTGCCGACAGGTAATGCTCGATAAGATCCTGGTAACGCTGCAGCTTGGCAGGGGAATAACCTCCCACGCTCTTGTGATGATAGCTGGGGATAGATGAATTGAACACGTTCACAGTGAGGTCCAGGACACGGTACTGCGGGTCTTCATCGGCCTTGATCATCTTGTCCACGGGGCGCTCGGCGAAGGGCTTGTTGAAGTCCTTCGGGGTGGTGAAATGGTCGGCGTTGAGATAGCGCTTTCCCACGGCGAAGAGGTTCACCAGCGACAGGACGCAGATGGCGACGGCGGCCAGCTGCTTGCGTCCCTTGGGCATGTATGCCCAGAAAAGAAGGCCGGCCGAGGCCAGGATCAGCAGCAGGGAAACACCGGCATCGGCCTTGAAGAGGGCGATACGGTCTTTGACCAGCGCATCTACCAGCACATCCTGCATCTGCGCGTCGGAGGCTCCGGAGAAGGAGCCGAAGAGGCCGGGGGCCAGCCAGGCTATGAGGCTGAAGCCGCCGGTGATGCCGAGAGCCCACCAGAAGGCCTTCATGAAGCGCTTACGGTCGTATTCTTCTTTGGTAATGCGGTCCAGGGTTACGAAGCCCAGCAGCGGCAGGGCCACCTGCAGCACCACCAGTGCCATGGACACCGTGCGGAACTTGTTGTACAGGGGCAGGTAGTCGTAGCACAGTTTGGTGAACACCATGAAATGGCTTCCCACCGCCATGAGCACGGCGATAAGGGTAGCTGCCACCAGCCACCATTTCTCCCGCCCTTTATAAAGGCCGAGGCCCAGCACGAAGAGGAAAATCGTGATGGCGCCCATATACATGGGACCGGCCGTGAACGGCTGCGGGCCCCAGTAGAGCGGCAGGCTTTTGGCGGTTTCCCTTAGATTCTTCTGGCCGGCGCGCTTGAGGAGTTTGATGGTCTCGCTCTTGTCGGGGTTCACGGCACCCGATGATGCGCCGCCGTTGAAGTCCGGAATCATGAGGTTGGGGAGTTCCTCCCAACCGTAGCTCCAGGACGTTGCGTAATCCAGGTCCAGGCCCTTGGCGGAAGCGCCGTCTTTGGAGAGTTCGGAGCCGCCGCGCATGGTGTGGGGCGTATATTTGGCCAGGGGAAGGAGCTTGTTCACATTGGTCGCAATGCCGGCGCCGCCCATCACCAGAAGGAGGGCCGATGCCACCAGGAACGGCTTCCACTCCTTCGTCCGGATGGCGTGGATAAGCTCCGAGATGCCGTACAGCAGCACCATGATGGCCAGGTAGTAAGTAATCTGCTGATGATTGGCCTTAATCTGCATGCTCAGCGCCAGCCCGAAGAGAACGGCTCCCAGCAGGGTTCCCGGCAGGGAGAAGGCCCCCTGCGGAGCGTCGCTTCGCGACCCTGTCCGGGCAAATGCTCCGCAGAGGGCCTTCCCCCTGCCGGTAGCGCTCCGGTACGTATAGATCAGTGCGGCCAGGACCCAGGGCATGAAGGCGATGGCCTGCATCTTGGTGTTGTGCCCCACCTGGATAATCTGGAAGTTGTAACTGCAGAATGCCACGGCAATGGCGCCGCCGACGGCGACAGGAATGCTCACGCCCATGGCCAGAAACAGCAGGAAGGCACCCAGCAGCGCGATGAACAGATACGTCGCCGGACGCTTCCCGGTAAGGAGCGTATCATAGATCCACTGGGTGTAGTCGCCGCTGTTCTGGGTGGAAATGGTGGTGGTGGGCATGCCGCCGAACATGGAATCCGTCCAGTAGGTGGGGTTGTCGGGGTGGGCCTTGTTCCACTCATTCATTTCGTGGGACATGCCCACGTAGCCGGAGATATCGCTCTGGTTCACGATCTTTCCGTCCAGCACCTGCGGCACAAAGCCATAGCTGAGCGCCAGGAACAGTGCCACGACGCCGGCCACAAGGGCTATTTTCTTCCAAATGTCTTTCATTTTCATTATTCTTTGAGATCCTTCGCTTCGCTCAGGATGACAGAGTCCACGCTCAGGATGACAGAGTCAAGCAGTGCCGCAAGCGCATGGGTTGTCGCGCGGCGGGTATAAGGGCCGATATCCCCGGCCGTAGCCGGGACGGAACCCTCGCAGAACTGTTTCCAGGCGGCGGCGATGAATGCCTTCATGGCCGCGGCATCGTCCCATTCGGCCGTAACACCGGCCTGGGCATCGTGCAGGACGCGGGCCATGGCACCATCGGCCTGGCCTATTCCAAGCACCGGACGGCGGGCCGCCAGGTATTCGAAGAGCTTGCCGGGCAGGATGGGTCTGTACTGCGCGTCGTTTCTGAGCGGCAGCAGCAGCAGCGTCGCGCTGCGTTGTTCCCGAACGGCGGTGGCGTGGTCGCACGGGCCGAGCGCCACTACGTTGGCTTGCAGGCCGGCATCGGCCATGGCGTCCAGCACCTCCCGATCCACTTTTCCTACAAGGCGCAGGCGGAGGGACTCCTTGAACCAGGGGTCTTCGGCGGCGAGTTCCTTCAGAACCTTCCAGAGGGTAAACGGGTTGCCATCGGCCGCGAAAAGGCCGGTGTGCGTGATATTGAAGCGGCCGTCCCCTTCGGGGGCCGGACCAGTGAAATCCTCTTCATCAAAACCGTTGGTGATGCAGGCAACGGGGGTTTTCGTCTGGGCCTGGAATTCCTCCTGGACCAGCGGCGTGCAGGCAAGGACGGTATTGCAGTCGTCCAGCACCGCCTGTTCCTGGGCGCGGAGTTTGGCCCAGGTCCCTGCCGTCATGGGAAGATACTTCAGGTAGTACATCCGGCTCCACGGATCGCGGAAATCCGGAATCCACGGAATGCCCGTGGCTTTATGAAGTTTCTGGCCGATCAGGTGCACAGAATGCGGCGGCCCGGTGGTCACAATGGCGTCCACGGGATGTTCCGTCAGGTATTTGCGCAGTGTCTTCACGCTGGGCTTCACCCAGCCCACGCGAGGGTCCGGCACAAACAGATTGGCGCGGATCCACAGGGAAAGCCGTTGCTTCCAGGTCTTTTTCCCGGAGGATATTTCCGTCACCTGGGTGCTCCTGGCACCGGTAAGTTTCCGGTAGGCGGCATAGGGTTCCCATATCTTTCCCCGAAGCACTTCCAGATTCTCCGGCAGTTCCTTCTCGAACGAAGGATCCAGGGAAGGATAATCGGCATTGAGCGGGGCAAACACCACAGGTTCCCAGCCCTCGGCAGGCAGATACTTGCAGAATTTCACCCAGCGCTGCACGCCCGATCCTCCGGACGGCGGCCAGTAATACGCTATGACCAGTACGCGTTTCATAAACGCACAAAGATAGCACTTTTTACCGGGTTTCCATCCGGAAATTCGCGTAGTCTGGTGCGGAATCAGAATCTGATGGGCATAGTGTTAGGGCGGTAGGATTCCGTTTCGCCATCAAACGTCAATTGCCAATTCCTTTCGTTCTTAACATTAATTATCAGGTTCTTGTTCGTGTACTCTTTCGTACTGACAAGACAGTTGATGGCCCCGGACTCAAAATACGTCGTACCATCGTAGATGGGGTCGCTCCCGACGTATTCCTTATGATCGTAGCCCTTTAAGCCATGCAACGTCATGTCGTATCTCAGTCCATCCTCTCCAATCTTTCCATTGTCACCAAAGAAAGATGAGATGCTGCCATCAAAAGTAAATACAGGAACTTCCCGGTCAATAACAGACGTCCATTCAACAGGGTCATAATAAGGGATGAGGATCACACCTGTTGTGAAAGATAATTCAAACTCAGTATAATAGTATCCTTTCTGAAACAAGCGATTAAACAATCCGTTACCAGTTAGAGCATATGAATGGGTATTTCGGGAAACAACAAACTCAAAACACTCCGGAGAATAATTGCCCCAGGGTTTCACAATACTTGCCACAATGGTCCAGGAGACATCCTCACTGTCCAGCGCTGTCCCACCTGTACTAATCAGAAACTGCATTCCTCTCTGCCTGTCAACCATTATTGATTGATTCGCGGATTCAATGACCGCGTCGGGGAAATACAAGTCTCTCAAATGCTCGTTCAGTTCACAGGTGGGATAGTCCGAAATACATTTGTTGATATAGAGTACATCTGAAAGTATATCCACTATTCCTTCACCAATTAGGAGGACATTGGATGCATTCCTTTGTGCCTCTGTTATTTCTGTATCCCTAGAATACGTCACCTCCTTGCATCCGCATACAAGAAGTGAGAGAAGAAACAACCCCTCAAATAATCTATTGTTGTTTACCATATCTATGGACGAATACCTATGCGCATCTTAAGAACGTATTGATAGAAACCCGGTTCTTCCGAACTAAGCTCAGTAGTCTTTGTAATTAATCCCTTATCGTCGCTTGTATTAAACGAGCCAGACAGATAGAAGCCATCAGATATGCCACCCCATCCCCAATTACATCTTACCAGCATTCTAACTTCCTTTGATGATCGAAGCACTTCTCTTGTATTTTTGTCAATTACTTTTCGAATCCTATATTGTCCTTTACACTGATCATATACCCAGGAATGTCCGTCGTCGTATTCGGTACTAAAGACTATCCCCAAAAACACCTTTTCTACCTTTTTTGAATATCCCGAACCCAATACAGGCCCCATCAAAAGCTCATTCTTTAAGACGGATAAATTGTATTCACATTCTGTCCCGCCGTCTGAATATCCAAAATTCAAAAAAGTTCTTTCGATGTTATTACTTGAAGCAAAACTTCCATCTGAGTTATCTACTTCTCCGTATTCAACATTAAGGTTTTCTCTTCGTCCCAAGTCAAACAGAAGATGTTGAACCTGATCCCATGCTTCATCCAAAGGATGTGGGTACGATGGTATATAAGAGGCAATAATTCTTTTTATTAAATTCCAGTCATAAGAATACCCAACATATGTACAACTCTTCCCCCAATAATACATAACTTGTCCTACCGCAACAGGAACACAACCGACATATGCCTCCTTTCCCTCTGTTGTTTTACAAAATTGGTTAAAGGGAGAGGTCTGATCCCATTTACACTTTAAACTTGTTCCTATTATTTCTTCTGTTTGCCAGTTTGTGTATACAGTCTCTGTTTCTGGAACCGGATCCCCCTCTCTTATATTATTAAGGCCGGCATATTGACCATACTGCTCCTGTGTGATGGTGTTTCCATTAAAATCGGAGACAGGGAGCCCTAGAATCATTCTATAATCCGTGTCGATTCTTGATAGCATGGCGATTGCACCTTCTGGGAGACATGCTGTGTCCGACAGACTACCCTTCTCAGTTAGGCAGAACACCGGTGGCATTCTATTGTCACCAGAAGCAATCGCGAATCCTTTTTCATCATTGAAATTAAAAACGTAAATCAATGGATCTTCCATTAAACCCGTTTTTGTATCAGGGCCACCTAGAGAGAATCTCTCCACAATCCGCCTATTTGAAGAGCACCCTTTTGTTTCTATATCTATAGATGCGAGTAGTTTGAGAACTTCTGACTCCGCCTGACTCATACTGACAAATGAAGAGGATGGACCGTCATCAAGGATTTCCTGGGAGGGTTCATACCGACTGCAGGCGACTGCAAGTACAAGCGCACATGAGTGCATGATTACAGAACAATGTTTCATAACAGTGGTTAAGCTTTGTTTGTGCAAATATATATCCTCTTTTGGATAAAACGATCATATCTCATTAATACACAGTTAAAAAATGTTTCGCAGTGTTTCGTTTCATTGGAATGAGTAACACATCAACCCCGGAAATTCGCGTAGTCCGATGCGACGGCCTCGCAAAAATACCTATCTTTGCTGCATGAAGAAGTTACTGAGAATCATTTGTCTGCTGGTTTTGGCCGCAAGTTGCGGCAACCGGGGCGGCTGGACGGCCCGGGAGAAGGCCGTCATCAGCCAGAGCGACTCCGTGATGTATGTCTGCACCATGCCCGTGGACAGCGCCATCCTCCGCGCCAGCAGTATCGACCTGGGTGCCGATGAGTTGCGCTCGGCAGAGCTGCAGACCCTCATCGCCAAGATGTTGAAGACCGTCACCGATCCGTCCCAGGACGGGGTGGGCATCGCGGCTCCGCAGGTAGGCATCAACCGCCGCATCGTCTGTGTCATGCGCTATGACAAGCCCGGCCGTCCGTTCGAGGCTTATGTCAACATCCATATTGACTCCCTCACCGGACCCATCGTACACGGTCCCGAGGGCTGTCTTTCCCTGCCGGGGATGCGGGGCATCGTCCCCCGCAGCAGCACCGCGCACATCTCTTACCTCACTCCGGAAGGAACGCCTGTCTCCGAGCAGGTGGACGGCTATTCGGCCATCATCTTCCAGCACGAGTGCGACCACCTGGACGGTATCCTCTACACCGACCGGGCCGACAGTGTCTTCGTAGAATAATCCTTTAGAACGTCCAGCGGGCGCCGAAGTCCATCTCGAAGGAGAGGGGACGGGCTGTGTAGCTGGATTCGATGTGGTCTCCGCCGGGCATGTGCCAGCTGAGGCCGGGCTGCACGTAGAGTGCGCCCTTGCGCGTAATCTTGAACTGGAGGCCTGCGCCGGCATTGAGGGACCAGAACCAGTCCTTGCAGGAAATGTTTTCACTCTGTTCTGAGGCCAGTTTCCCGCTCACGTAGGAGTTGGTTTCCACGCTGGCTCCCACGGCGCTTTCCAACATGGGGCCGCCACTGAGATACAGGGAGAATCCCTTCCATTCCAACGCCCGGTACTGGATGTTCAGCGGAACGCCCAGATAGTGCAGGTGACGCACCGTGCGGGTTTCGGTGGTGCCGGACAGGGCGGTGTAGTCCGAACGGAGGGAGCTGTAGGTGATACCCGTACCCACGCTCCAGCGGGGGATAAATTCATAACTCACACCCAGGGAGATACGGGGCAGGCGTCTGTGCTGGGATTCGGTGGTGGTCTCCCGGTTGCGGCTGAGCATCCGGGTGGTGATGTCGCTCTTGACCATCGGCGCGGCATTCCCCATGCCGGGATTATAGGCTACGCCATAGCTCTTGGTGACGGTTCCGGGAGCCTGGGCCAGGAGCATGCCGCCGGATGTGACGGTGATCTCTACACGGCCGGTCTTTCGGCGGGGCTTTCGGGCCGATTGTTCAGGTTCGGGCCAGGTCTGGGGTTGTCCGGGCCGGGGCTGGGGTTGTTCGGGCCAGGCCTGCGGCTCCGCGACCGGCTCGGGCTGAGAGGGTTCGGAGGGGTTCGAGCACGAAACAGGGCCTTCTGGTGCACGAGGGGTCATTTCGGAGGGGTTCGAGCACGAAATGGGGCCTTTTGGTGCACGAGAGGTCGGTTTGGCGGGGGTAACATCGGCCAGTCTCTCTGCGGGGACGGTGAGAAGGCCGAAGGGGGCATCGGCAGGGATGGCCGACGGCATCGGCCTCCAGAGGAACACGGCCAGCACGACGGCGGCGGCAGCAGCGGCAAGCCCGGCAGCCCAGGGCCACCAGGGTACGATAGGGCTGGCAACACCGGCCTGGACTGCGTCCCACAGCCCTTCCGGCGGCACTTCCTGGTATCCCTCCATCAGGGACGGAAGTTTGTCTGTCCAATTATCTTTCATGTTCCTTCAAATAAGTTTTTATTTGCCGGGCAAGCAAGGCGCGGGCGCGGAAGAACTGGGAGGCCGACGAGTCCTCCTTGATTCCCAGCAGCCCGGCGATTTCCCGGTGGGATTTCTTTTCGAAAACGTAAAGGTTAAATACGGTACGGTAGCCGTCCGGCAGGTCCTGGATCAGGCGCTGAAGCACGGCGGCGGGCACTTGCTGTACCGGAACGTCCTCTTCTTCCGGGACATCCGGCAAGTCCTCCACATACTGGAGCTTTCCCTGGCCGCGAAGACTCTTGAGCGCGCCGTTGACCACAATGCGGCAGGCCCACGAACGCAGACTGCCTTCTCCCCGGTATTCAAAACGGTCCACAGCGTCGAAGATGCGAAGAAAAGACTCCTGCAGGATGTCCTTGACAGCCGACCGGTCCGGGACATAACGCAGGGCCACCGCCGTCAGATATCCCGCATAACGATCGTAGAACACGCGCGTTCCCCGGGAATCTTTACGGCGGAGCGCTTCCAGCAGCTCCCTTTCCGTCAGTTCACTGCCGGCTCTTGAAAAGGTAACTCCTGCTATCGAACCCTCCGGCACTGTTTTTCCATTTTAAAGTAAGTATTTCTCCGCCCTCTCCCGTAGGAGGAAGGCTGCTCAAATCAAAATACACCAGGGCGTCGCCCTTTTCAATGGCCGGATCTCCGTTACACAGATGCACCAGACGCACCTCATAAGGATCCTCCGGATTCTCACCGGTGACGAGAATCAGGCTGTGCGCCACCCGGCCGTCACCCCAGAAAGCGGAGTAATGCAGGGTCAGATAAGCGTCTTCCACGGATGTCATCCAGTCGTGCTCTGGTTCAATGGGATCTCCTTCCGGCAAATCTCCGCCCTGTACGGTCCCCTCTTCAATGTAATCCATCCATTCCATCCAGCAGCGCTGGGTTCCCGTTTTCCAGGAGAACGCGCACACGATACGGCACTCCCGGACAAAAGGATCCGGATAGTTGTCGGGATACAGGATGGTTTCTTCATCCAATTGAATGAATACCCGGGAGGCGGCGTCCCGTTTTACGGTTGCGATCGCGGTATATTGTCGCGAGAAGGGATCCAAGGATTCTGCATTCCTGACGCTCTTTGTGCATCCGGGAAGCAGGCAGACCGCCAATATGAGGATTCCGATGATTCGATTCATGACAATACTATAATCCCGCGCGCGGGAAACCTTGCACGAATTTAGAAAAATATTTCCACTTCGCGCAAGATTTGCCGATTGACGGGTTTTTCTTTCCGGACACACAAAAATATTGACTTATGAAAAGAATCTGTTCACTGCTTCTGGTTGCCGGCTTGTTGGTATATTCCTGTTCGTTGCCGCCGCGCCGTATTGGCGATTTCGACGCTTTCCCTCCTTACCCCGGTTCAGAGGACCTGTATATCCCGACGCCGATGCCCGGCGTATTTGAGTCCGGTTTTGTAAAAACGTCTCTGATGCCGGAATCGTCCTTTTCCGTTGATGCCGACGGCGCGTCTTATGCCATCATGCGCCGCAGCATAAATGAAATAGGGTCTGCCTGCCCTCCCAACCTGGTCCGCATTGAAGAATACCTCAATTATTTCACCTTCGGTTATCCGGAGCCCGCGGAGGGCGAGACGCTGGGAATCAACGCAGAAATCGGCCCCTGCCCCTGGGCGCCTGAGCATCGGCTCCTCCGGCTGGGCCTGAAGGGAAAGTCCCTCCCCGAAAACGAAATTCCTGCAGCCAACTTTATCCTTCTGGTTGACGTCTCCGGCTCAATGTCTGGCTCGGACCGCATCGATCTGGTGAAAACCGGGCTGTGCAGCATGGTCGATTGCCTGCGGCCGGACGACCGGATTGCCATCATCACTTATTCCGGCAAGGTGAAGATGCTCCTTGAGTCCACTCTCGTTTCGGAAGGCCGCAGCGCCATCAAGGCTGCCATCCGTTCACTGCAGGCCAGCGGTACCACCAATGGTGGAGAAGCCATGAAGATGGCATACGAGGAAGCGTCGGCCCACTATATCGAAGGAGGCAACAACCGTATCATCATGTGCACCGACGGAGACTTCAACGTGGGTGTCTCCTCCACCTCGGCGCTGGTGGAAATGGTGCAGTACTATCTCAAGAAAGGCATCTACCTGAGCATCATGGGATTCGGCGTGGGAAACTACCAGGACGGCCGCATGGAGGCCATCTCCAACAAAGGTAACGGAACCTACACCTATATCGACAGCGAACGGGAAATGATCAAGGTCTTCGTCAACGAGCGCAGCCACTTCTGGACGGTCGCAAACGACACCAAATGCCAGGTTCGCTTCAATCCGGAAACGGTGGAAAGTTACCGCCTCATCGGATACACCAACCGCATCATCAGTGGCGAAGAGTTTAAGGACGAGAAGAAGGACGCCGGAGAAATCGGCGCCGGCCAGACGGTGACTGCCCTCTATGAGGTAATCCTCAATGATATTCAGGTGCCGGAAGGCGGTCCCGCCCCCACCGTCGCCACCTTCGAAACGCGTTACAAGCAAGCCATCAAGAACGCGACAAGCCGTTCCCTGCAGCAGGACATTCTCTGGGACGCGGACGGGAATCCCTCCGAAAACTTCTACTTTGCCGCCGGTGTCGCAACATTCGCGCAACTTCTCGCCGGGTCCCGTTTCCGCGGAGACTCCACGGTGGAAATGGCCCGTGAACTGGTCAACGGTGCCCGCACCTACGACCCCGACGGTTTCCGCGCCGAGCTCGTTCAGCTCATGGACAAGCTGCTGGAATAAAGATTAGGCGTCAAACGCCCAGATGATGGCTTCTTCATATACCTCTCCCGGACGTAAGACCGTGGAGGGGTATTCCGCTTTGTTGGGGGAATCCGGTGCGTGCTGGCACTCGATGGCTACGCCGTCGTAGTCTTCATAGGCGTGGGTTTTTCCCATGGGGCAACCCTTGAGCCAGTTGCCCGTGTAAACCTGCACGGCCGGCTGGGTGGTGAGGATTGTCAGATGGCGGCCGCTCTTATCGGCCCAAAGCTGGGCGGCTTCCTCAAGCTGGCCCGGCATGGCGCCGTCGATGAGGTAGCAGTTGTCGTAGCCCTTGCCGTATTTGAGCGCGGGGAAATCGGCCTGGATGTCCTGGCCGATGGGCTTCGCCTCCACGAAGTCCATGGGGGTGCCGGCGACATCTTCCGGAGCGCCCAGGGGGATGAGCGTCTCGTCGGTGGGAAGCCACTGGGATGCGTTCAGCTCCAGTTTATGGTTGAGGACAGAGCCGGCAGCCTCGCCGTCCAGGTTGAAATAGACGTGGTTGGTGAGGTTTACGACGGTGGGTTTGTCTGTTTCGGCCGTCATGATCAGCTTGAGGGAGTTGTCCTCTCCCCAGGTATAGTGTGCGATTACCTTCAGGTTGCCGGGATAACCGGCTTCGCCGTCTTCCGAGAAATACATGAACTCTACGGCATCTCCGTTGACACGGCTTTCCCAAACCTGATTGGCGAAGCCTTCCGGACCGCCGTGCAGGTGATTGGGACCGTTGTTGACGGGAAGCGTATATTCAACGCCATCCAGGGTGAACTTGCCACCGGCGATGCGGTTGGCGTAGCGACCGGGAATCTTTCCGGCAAAGGGACCGTCGCCGAAGTAACTTTTGGCGTCCTTGTATCCCAGGGCGACATCCCCCAGTTTGCCGTTCTTGTCGGGAACGACGATGGAAACAATGCCCGCACCTATGCTGCACAACTGTACATAAGCGCCGGAGGCATTCTTAAGGGTATAGAGGAAAATTTCCTTACCGTCGGGCGCAGTGCCCCAGAGTTCTTTATTGATAGCCATAGTCCAGTGTTATATTCCTAATTCATCTTTCATGGCGCGCAGCAGGTCGAAGGCCTGAAGAGGCGTCATATTGTTAATATCAGCCGATTTGAGGCGGTCCCGCAGGGATTCCAGCAGCGGATCGTCCAGCTGGAACATGGAAAGCTGCAGGGAGCCGTCCTTCTCTACGCGGCCCTCTTTGGTGGTGTGGGGCTTTACGGGCGTGAGCG
>JAEEXZ010000020.1 GCA_016288055.1 Bacteroidales bacterium | reverse complement strand
GTCGGCCGCACCGGCTTCCTTTAATCCATTGGCCCACTCGTAGTCCTGCAGAGCGGGAGTAAGGCCAAGCGTATTGCAGCGGCGACCGCCAGGGGTGGGAGTGAAGAAGGAACCGCCGTTAGCCGTGAAGGTGGCATAGTCCGGAGCGGAAACCATGACCCAGATAGCCTCGGTGTTGGCCGGGGAAATGATGTTCTGGGCCACGAACAGATCGGTAATCACGTTACCGTCGGGATCTTCGTTGGGAATACCATTCTGAGAACCGGTGGCGCCGATATTACGCACGCCGAAGCGGCTGGTCATGAGCGGATGGTGATCGATCACCTCCTGGGCATAGGTAGCGGACAGGTCAAAATCGGCCTTCTTGTCTCCGTCTTCGACGCCGCGGGCCAGGAGGGCCTCGGCCAGGTACATCCCGGCTGCGCCCTTACCGGCACGGCCGTAGTCCGGCTGCACGTCCCAGGGCAGCAGGCCGTAAGCGGCCTGCAGGTCGGTGATAGCGGCGGTATAGGTATCCACGCGGGAGGCACGCTCATAAGCGTCGTTCGGGGCCTCGGAATACTCGAGCACCAGCGGAACGCCACCATAGAGTTCGCCCAGACGCAGGTAGGAAAGACCGCGCAGGAACAGGGCTTCGCCCTTTACACGGTCCTTATCCTCTTCGGAGGGCCATTCTACGCCGTCCATCTTGCCCATGGCCAGGTTGGCATAGGAGATCACTCTGTAGAACTTATCCCAAATGTCCTTCGGGAGAGCCAGCGTGGCAGACCAGGCAGCGGTGAAGTTGCTCATGTGCTGCGCTGCACCCAGCTGGTATTTGTTATCCACCATGTCGGTACCGGTGAAGGTGTTGTAGCACAAGCCCTGACCCATGGCACCCGGGAAATAGAGCTCTTCAAACTGCCAGTAACCGGTGAGCAGGGTATTCAACACCTGGTCGGAGGTATTGAAGGCGTTGGCAATCGTCATCTTGTCCTTCGGGTTCTCCTGAAGGAACTCATTGTCGGACATACAGGAGGATACCGCCATGCATGCCAGTACTGCGCCGAAAATATATTTAATTGCTTTCATAATCTCATCAATATTAGAGGGTCACGTTAATGCCCAGGGTGACGGCACGCGGAATACCGATACCATAACCGCTGCGGTTTTCAGGGTCACTCATCTTCCAGAAAGGAGCGATGTAGAAGAGGTTACGGCCACTCAGCGTAGCGCGGGCGCCCTTCAGGCCCACCTTCTTGGCCAGGCTTCCCAGGTTGTAGGAAACGGAGAGGTCCTGCAGACGGACATGGCCGAAGGAATTGTAAACCTGATACTTACCGTCGCTGTAGTTAGGCTTCGGATAGGTATTGTTGGGTTCCTGTCTGGTCCAGAACGGGATATCGAAAGCCGTGCAGGCTGCAGTGGTGTCGTACGTGCTGTAAGCGAAGGTGTTGTTGGCGAGGCCATATCCGCCGCCACCGAAGATACCCTGAATGAGCATGTAGAACTGCCAGTTGCCCCAGCGAACTGTGTTGGCCCACGAGAGACGGAAGTTTTCGTCGCCGTAGCCCAGGATGACGCGGTCTTCCGGAGCAGGATTCACCGTCTGCTCGCCGTCCTTGGTATAGAAAATAGGCTGACCGGCATACTCACCCTCCTGGAAGATGCCTTCCGTACGGTAACCGAAGATGGTATTGATAGGATGGCCGATAAACAGGTTGTTGGCGATATCGTCCTGTCCGTCACCATAGAGCTCCACAATCTTGTTCCGGTTCAGGGTGAACACCAGGTCCGAGTTCCAGGTGAGGCCCATGGTCTTCACGGGAACGGTATTAAGGTTGATTTCAATACCCTTGTTGTCCACGCGGCCCATTGTCGCCTTCTGGCTGGTGATACCGGCACCCATCACGGCGGTGTTCCTATTGAAGATCTGATCCTTCGTCTGGGAAGCATACATATTCACATCCGCGTGGATGCGGCCCTTCAGGAAGTCGGCCTCGAAACCGCCGTTCCAGGAGTAGGTTCTCTGCCAGCCCAGCTTAGGGTTACCCAGCTCCGACACTTTCTGGCCCCAGTGGGTAGTTCCGCCATAATAGTTGGGAATCTGGCCACCCTTGGCCACGTCAATAAGGGTCAGGGTTCCGTAAGGAGGAATGGTCTGTGCGCCATTGGAGCCCCAGGAGAGTTTCACCTTCAAGAAGTTCAGCCAGGAAATACCCTTCATAAACTCTTCATTGGTCACCGTCCAGGCACCACCGACAGCGGGGAAGGTACCCCATTTGCGATCCGCACCGAAAACGGAGCCTCCGTCCTGACGTATGGAAGCATTGAAATGGTAGGTGTCCTTGTAGGAATAGATAACACGTGCGAGATAACCAACATCCGTCTTCAGCGAATAAGTGGGATTGTCCACAACCTTGGTATCTGCGTCACCCAGTTTATACCAGCCCAGCAGGGTGGTTCCTGCAGCGTTAAAGCCGGTACCACGCATACCCTCGGTGGTGGTTTCGTTATAGTCGCGCGTGTACACAAGGGTAGAGTTCACGTAGTGGTCTCCGAAACTGCGGGTATAGGTAAGGATGGCATCCATCACCCAGTTTTCGTTGAAGGTATTGAGGATAGAGCCCGAGGCAGAGGAGAAGTTATAATAATCGGGGCCCTGGCCAACACCCTCCAAGTCATTGGAAAGCAGCACAGGCGCATTGTTCTCATGCGTAAAGCTCTTTTGCTTATTCTCCATTTTCGTGTAAGAGGCATTCAGCCTGAAGTTCAGGCCCTTCACCCAGGGGATGTTGACGCTCAGGAAACCGCCCAAAACCAGATTGAAGCGACGGTTGTCTTTGTCGCGGCCCACGGTCCACAGCGGGTTCACGGAAGTGGAGTTCACACCTTCCACGTAGTAGCGGAGGGTCTTGCCGTCCGGCAGATACGGCTCCATGTACGGGGAGTTCTTGTAGGACAGGGAGGCGGCCACGGAATCATCGAAGGAGTTGGTGAAAGCCATGTTGGCGCCAATCTCGATACTCTTGGTCACCTTCGTGCTCACGTTCATGGACAGGTTGTTGCGGGTAAAGGCGTTACCCACAGTCATACCCTTCTGGTCCGAACGGCCCATCGCCATGTAGTAGTTGGAGTTGGCGGTACGGCCGCTGAAGCTCAGGTTGTAGTTCTGGGTGTAACCTACGCGGGTGCTCAGGTCGTACCAGTCTGTAGTCTTGCCGGCCTCGTAGTTGGCCTTTTCCAGGAAGGACATCCAGGAGGTGTTGGTGTAGTCCTCGCTACCCTTGCGGGCGTTTCCGTACTTGATGTAGTTCTCCGGAGAGAGGAAACGCTGCCGATAAGAACGGGTAGAGAACTGATGGGAAGTGCTGAAGTTGATCACGGGCTTCCCTTCTTCACCCTTCTTGAGGGTAATCATGATAACGCCGTTGGCAGACTTGGAACCATATGCGGCCAGGGAGGTGGCGTCCTTCAGGACGCTGATGGACTCGATGGAGTTCTGGTCCAGGTCTTCCAGGTTACCGGTATAGATGACACCGTTCACCACCAGCAGCGGAGCATGGCTTTCAGAGCCGATGGAACGGCGGCCGCGCACGCGGATGGAAGCGTTGCCGCCCACGGTGGCAGACTCCGCGCCCATGATCACGCCGGACATGCGTCCGCGCATCATATCGGCCACATTGTTCAGACCCAGGTTGGCCACAGGGGCGTCCCCGCCGGTCTTCATTACATCCACCGATCCGGTGAAGTTCTTGGCGCGCGTGGTACCGTAAGCGATCACCACGACATCGTCCAGAACCTGGTTGTCCAGTTCCAGCTGGATGGTTAATTCCGTCTTGTTGCCTACGGCAACTTCCACACCCTTGTAGCCCACACTGGAAATCACGAGGATATCCTTCGGAGAGCAGGGGAGTTCGAAACGGCCGTCTATGTCAGTGGCAATACCGTTGGTAGTACCCTTAATGACGACACCGGCGCCGATGACGCCTTGCGAATTCTCGTCAAGGACGACGCCCTTGACGACCTTGGTCTGAGCGGAGAGCAGCGACAGACCCAGGACAAGCCCGAGGCCCAGCGTCACAAGCCGCTTGAAGAAAAGATTGGTTCTCATAAGTAGTTATTATAAGTGGATAATTGGTTAGTATGTTCATTCATAACGGAATGCGCGGTACGTATGGGGCGGCAGCGTAAAGGCGGCCTTCGCCTGCGGTTTCCCACGCATCATGAAGAAGAAGCCCTGACCGGAGGCCTGCGGCACCGCGGCGGGAACCACTTCCCCGTTCTCGAGGTCCGTAAAGGACTTCAGGGCAGGATCTCCGCAGAGTTTAACCTCAACGGGAGTATCGTTGAAGTTCTCCACGATGACAGTCTTGTTGTCGTACAGGAACAGGCCCACCTTGGAAGGGCCCTCCAGATAGAGGTCCAGATCCTTGCTCATGGCGCGGCGGATCTCGTTGAGAACGCCGGCGGGATAGTCGTAGAGCTGGCCGAAGTCGTCGGGAATGGTGACCACATACAGCGTACCCTGGGAATAGAGGGCGCGGTGCAGGATGGGATAGCCGGAGACGCCGCCGGTAAGCGGACGGCCGGCACTCACCACCTCCCAGCTGTCATTGGTAAGGTAATGCACCTGAGGGATGAGGATGTCGCGCTCCGACTGACCGAATCGGCCGAAATCATTCACGAGCGCCTTGTAGCCTTCGCAGCGAAGCTCGCAGATGGGAGCGATCTTCTCCGGAACGGCCTGCAGCAGACCCGTGGTGATGAACACGTCTCCCCCGCCCTGCAGCTGCTTGTGAATCTTCGCGGTGAGGTCCGGATCCGTAGCGGCCTGCTTGGTAAGAAGCACGGCTTTGCGGCCTTCGGGGAAAGAAGGATACATGTCCATGGGAAGGCCGATCATACCCAGATAGTTCTGGAGGAACTCCTCGCCGGAGGCGTGGAAAACCTTATAGGAATGGATGCCGACAGGATTTCCCAGCTTGCCGACGAGGGCATCGGCCTTACGCAGGACTACGTCGGCGATGCGGGCCATGGTGGAGGGCTCCACCGTCTCCTTGCCCTTCTTGAAGGAGGCCGTCATCTCGTCATACTTCCAGCTCACCTCTCCGTCCTGCCAGGGGGCGCGGAAACGGGGATTCAGACGGACGCTCAGGAGCTGGCTGTAGTCGAAGAGCATGACGTCGCGGCCCTTGGCGATAGCCGTAAGGAAGAGCTGCTCCGCGTAGCGGTCCATGCTCATGAAGATGCCGCCGGAGTCCACCCAACCGCCGCCGTTACGGCCGTCGGAGATGTTCTCATAGTAGCGCATCACATTGTAACTGAGATAGTTCTGCAGATGCTGTGCGCCAGCCGGATCGCGGGTTTCAGTGCCGGTCCATACGCCGTCAAAGATCTTCGGTCCCCATTCGAGGTTGAAGCCGAGGCCCTGGAAATGATCGTACCAGTTGGGGTATTTGATGATGACCTTCACCTTGGGATTCACTTTCTTGGCGGGGCCCACGACAAGGTTGCGGCCGGCCTCGTTCATGAGTTCCAGGCGGTACTCCGTCCAGCTCTTGTCGCCCTTGGCGGCGATTTCCACGTCCTTCTTGCTGCTGGTGAAGAAGAAATCGTCCAGGAGGAATTCGTCAAAATGACGGGCGGTGTGCTCGGCGATTTCCTGCACCTTGGCACGGTCTGCGGGATCCGAGTAGGAGAAAGTTTCAAAGTCGTTGGGTTCGCTGATGGTATAAGTGATACCGCCGGCCACTTCAATTCCCTGTTTCTCAAAGAACTTCTTGGCCTTTTCCAGGGTGGCATGGTCCACGATAAGGAGGTCGCGGTGCGTCTCCAGATAAATCTTGTCCACATCCAGCTGGCTGGAAATGGTCTTCCAGGTAGATTCGAGCCACTGGGTGTCCTTCATCTTCTCCACTTCGTAGGCCCGTACATAAACGGAAACTTTAAAATTCTTGTGTCCGGCAAAACCGGGAATGGCAATGCAGCCAAGCGCCGCAGCCAACAACAGTTGACGGAAAAGCTTCATTTCAATTGGGTTAGAATTAATTATGTGTTTTAAAGACGAACTTTCTTTTTCAGGCGAATATCGGCCGACGAAGCGCCCAGCATGAGCCTGGTACGGCCCTCGGGAAGGGCCCACTCGTGGTTTTCGGCATCCCAGAGCCTAAGGTCCTCGAGAGGAACTTCCATCTCCACGCGGACGGTCTCCCCTGCCTTCACGGCCACGCGCTCGAAGCCGCGCAGACGCCGGGAGGCATCGTCACCCTTGAAACGGGCATAAAGCTGGACCACTTCCTCTCCGTCTCTCTTGCCGGTATTCTTGAGATTGAAGGACACAAGGACCTTGTCGGATTCCTTCTTCACCTTCATCTTAGAATACTTGAAAGTAGTGTAACTCAGACCATGGCCGAACGGGAACAGCGGCTTGGCCTTGGCGTACATATAGGTGCGGCCGTTGCGGATGTCGTAATCCAGCATGTTGGGAAGGTCCAGGATGTCTTTCACCCAGGTCTGGCACAGGCGGCCGGCGGGGTTGTAGTCACCGAAGAGGACATCGGCCAGGGCATTACCCAGCTCCTGGCTGCACTGTGAAAGGTGCACGATGCCGGGGACATGACCCGCGGTCCAGTTGATGGCGAAGGGGAAACTGGAGATGAGCGTGACCACCGTGTTGTGGTTGGCCTGCCAGACTACCTTGATAAGGTCTTCGGTCTCCAGCTGCAGACTGCGGCGGTCCAGGGATTCACGGCCGTCACCGGCCACGGTGCCGTAGCCCCAGGGGCTCTGGACGCTCTGGTCGTCCCAGTCGGGGCTGGTGCCCGGGTGGTTTCCCACGCAGACGATGCACACATCGGCCCACTTGGCCAGCTCCTGCGCACTGCCGTCGGAGTCCCAGCGCTGGAACTTCACTTCCACGTCGGTTCCCTCGACCTTTGCGCGGATGCCATCGAGAGGACTCACGCGGTAGGCGGGCTTGGCGCCGTACCAGTCCTTCAGGACTTTCTCCGCGCGGTTGCCGAAAACGGCGATCTTCTTTACCTTATTAATATCTATGGGAAGGATGTTCTTCTCGTTCTTCAGGAGCACGACAGATTTCCGGGTTACCAGAAGAGCCTTGTCCTTGTATTCCTGACGCTCCCAGGGAAGGTCTTCGTCGGAGCCGAAGGACTGCGCGTCGTAGGGGCACTCGGCGTCCATCAGGCCCAGGCGCAGCATGGTGCGCAGATTGGCCTTCGTGCGCTCGTTCAGGACCTCCTCGGAGATGAATCCGGCCTCCCAGGCGGCTTTCACCTGGTCGAAGCGGGAGTCGATGAAGCGGGAAAGACCGGCGTCAAGCGCCATCTGGATGGCTTCATTCACGTCTTTGGCATAGTGGTGCATATCCGGCTGGAACAGGAAGCGGAGGGCACCGGCGTCGTCCACGATGGTTCCCTTCATTCCCCATTCATCGATGAGGATATCCTTGATGAAGGGATTGGCGATGCACGGAATGCCATTATAGGCGTTGTAGGCCGTCATCAGGGACATGGCTCCGGCCTTGGCTCCTTTCCAGAAGCCGTAGCTGTAGTATTCGCGGAAGAGTTTCTCGTCAAAGCGGGAGTCCGTCCTGTAGCGGCTGTCCTCGTTGCTGTTCGCAAGGAAATGCTTCATGAGGGCGGCACCGCGCCAGTAGCGGGGGTTGTCTCCCTGGATTCCCTTCACCTCGGCGGCGACAAGTTCACCCACAAGGTAAGGATCCTCGCCGAAGCTCTCCTCCGTACGGCCCCAGCGGGGGTCGCGGGCCAGATCGGCGTTCGGAGCCCAGAGGATGAGGGCCTTATGGGGATTGTCCTTGGAATAGAAGCGGGCCTCATAGGACATGACGTCACCCACGAGGAAAGCCATTTCGCGGTCCCAGGTCTCGCCGATGCCGTAGGCCTGCGGGAACGCGGTGCTGTTTGTATATTTAGGAGGTGTCCACCCGGGCCAGCCGCCGCCGAACTGGCCGGCGTTGCCCAGGCTGGGAAGGTCTGCGTCTCCCCCGCGCACGATGCCATGGATGGCCTCCGTCGCGCCGGGATTGCCGATACCGAGCCGCGGCACCCCCATACCCACGAGCGTGCCGATTTTCTCCTCCGCCGTCATCAGGGAGACGGCGTTATCCAGCCGCTGCTCCTCCGGGAGAGACGTGTCCCGGAAAGGATACTCTTGAGCCTGGAGCATGGCGGCAAGCGCCATGCCCAGTATAAAAGTACAGACGAAGCGTTTCATCTACCTTATTTAAAGAGTTTCTGTGCGAAGGTGTTAAGATACAGACGCCAGTTGGACCAGACGTGGCCTCCATCGGAGACGAAGTACTCATGCTGGAGACCCTGTTCTTCCAGTTTCCGGTGCATGTCCTCGGCGCCCTGGAACAGGAAGTCCGTGTTGCCGCAGGCCAGGAAGTAGAGTTTTACGCCAGCCTTCTTGAGGGCGGCAATCTGCTCGGGGGTGGCGCTGCCGGCAGCGGACAGGGGGCAGATGTAGTCAAAAAGTTCGGGATAAAGGATGGAAGCGGAGATGGTGTGACCGCCACCCATGGAAAGACCGGCGATAGCGCGGGAAGAAGGCTTGGCAACGGCGCGGAAGTGTTTCTCGATGAAAGGAACGATCTCCGTGCACAGGCTCTTCACATAAGCGTCGCGGAATTCGGGGGAACGCCAGTCGATCTGCTTTTCGGGAATATTGAGCGTGCGGGCTGCAGCCTGGCCGGGGTTACCGTTGGGCATGACCACGATCATGGGTTCTGCAAGTCCCTTCTCAATGAGGTTGTCGAGGATCTGGGCGGCGCGGCCCATGGAGCTCCAGGCTTCCTCGTCACCGCCGGCACCGTGCAGAAGGTACAGGACGGGATATTTCTTCTTGGGATTGTTCTCGTATCCGTAAGGAGTATATACAGTTAAGCGACGGTCCATTCCCAGGATCTTGCTGCTGTACCAGGGATGGCTCACGGTGCCATGCTTGGTAGCCTCACCGTAATTCTCCGTGCGCTCGCCGGGAACCAGGAGCATGGGAAGGTAGCGGGTTCCATCGCGCTGCACGAGAACGTTCTGGGGGTCGTTCACAGCGACGCCGTCCACTACAAAATTATAAGTATAGATTTCCGGGGAAGGAAGCGGAATCTTCACGCTCCAGACATTGTTCTCCCCGCGCTGCATGTCAATGGTACCGCCCCAGGGGTTGGGCATCCAGCTGCCGCTCAGCTTCACGACGGTGGCATAGTCTGCCTTGAGGCGGAAAATGACGCTGTCGTTCTGGATTTCAGGGGAAATGATGGGTTTAGCACCGCGGCCGAAGGAAAAATTGGCCAATTCCTGTGCGTTCACTGCGCCGGACACGGCCAGGCAGAGCGCGAGGGTAGAAAGAATACGTTTCATTGGTTATTTGTTAGTTTGTGTTAGTGTCACTTTTGGTCAGCACAAATGTAGAAACAAATAAAAAAGAATCATATTCTTACTTGTTCAAATGTTTTTCTAAATGAACAATAATGCCTATTTTTGTAATATGAGAATGTGCAAGCCTGTCACATTGGCGCTATGCCTGCTAACCCTGAGCGCCTGTACCAATTATAACGGAGGAGAAGTACCCACTCCGGCCGAAGGAAGCGTTGCCCTGGCGGGCAGCGTTTCCAACCAGCGGATCAATGGTTTCGCAGAGGACCTGCAGGGCCATATCTGGATGGCCACCCAGCGCGGCCTCAACCGTTTCGACGGCCACGAGTTCTTCCAGTTTTTCTGTACGGACGATGAAACCGGCCTTCCGGACAACCAGATCAACGCCGTCCATTCCCTCCGGGACGGGCGCCTGTGCATAGCCACGAAGAACGGAGTGGCATTCACCACCATCCAGGGCAACTTCCACCGCGTACCCGCAGAGGACGGGACCAACAATCTCACCACCATCCTGGAAACCAGCGGCGGCATGGTACTGCTGTCCAACAACAGCACCCTGTACCGCTACATCCCCGAAGAGGATGTCCTCCGGCCCGTTTACCACAATCTGGGCGCCTTCGGTGTCACCAGCATGACACTGGACAGCGAAGACCGCCTGTGGGTAATCTCCGGAAACGGGACACGCCTCAACTGCCTTAGCACCAAGGACTGGAGCCTGCAGTGCAGCGCCCAGACCGGCTTCCAGGCCTTCCATATAGCCGATGCCCTTGACGGCACCATCTGGGTTTCCGGCATGGGACGCCTGGGCATTCTGGACACCGAAACCCACACCTGGCAGCCCATCCCCGCCCCCATCCGTGCCCAAAAACGCCTGATGGGCGGAGACGTGGACATCCTCTGCCCTATCGACGGGAACAACCTGCTGATGAACGTCATCGGCAAGGGCTTTTTCCTCTATCAGAAGGACCTCGGCCGGGTTCTTTTCCAGACGGACGACGCCTTCCCCTACACCATCCCGGACGCGGAGGTGAGGACCATCTTCCAGGACAGCCGCCACAACCTGTGGTTCGGCACCACCGACAGAGGCTATACCATATCTTATAATATAAAGGGACTGTTCGGTGGCAACCGTTCCCTCGTGAACGCCTTCCGCGGGAAAACCGTCACCTCCCTCTGCACAGACCGCGCAGGCAACCTCTGGATATCAACGCTCATGGACGGCTTGTGGTGCTACAATCTGGCCGATGACCGCCTCCAGGCCGTGGATACGGATTACCTCATCCCGGACAACAGCGTGGGCTACCTGCGTTCCAACAAAGTTTTCTGCGACTCCTCCGGAGACCTATGGCTGCTGTTTTCCAACAAGATGCGCGTGGTACGCTGCACCTGGAACGGAAAAAGCCTCCGCCAGCTGGACTCCATCCAGTGCACCAATCCCCTGTCCATCACCGAAGATGACCAGGGCCACATCTGGATAGGCTGTTTTACGCCCACCCTCCTCCGTTACGACAAGACCACCCGCACCACCAGGACCGTAAACATCTCCGAATCCGGAGAATGGACCTACGTCCCGGAGATTCGCATGGCCGAGGCAGGCCTGCTCCAGGCGGCCTGCTTCAACAAGGCGCCCGTATCGGTGAACACCTACACGCTCGAAGTAAAGCCCAACCGCGAAGAGGACTATAAATCTGCCGTAAAACGCTCCGTCATCATCCCCACGTGCATGTTCGGGGACAGCGAAGGAGACCTGTGGCTGGGAACCACCTCCAACGGCCTCATCCTCCGGGACGGAAAGACGGGCCAGAAAAAAGCCATGGAAGGACTTCCCTGCCAGGACGTCTGCTCCATCGAAGAAGACCTTCAGGGGAACCTCTGGGTATCCACCATGGACGGCCTTGCCAAATATGACCGCGCCACCGGCCGGTTCATTCTTTTCACCGAGGCCGACGGAACCGGCGGAGACCAGTACTCCGAACAGGCCTCCTGCATCCTGCCCGACGGCACCCTCATCTTCGGCGGCACGCACGGACTCACCTGCTTCAACCCGCTGGACGCTCCCGCCAAACGAACCGTACCCATCGTTTTCGAGCACCTGTCCATCCACAACCAGCTGGTGCGCCCCATGGAAGGCGGTCCCATCAACCGGCAGCTATCGGCCAAACCGGACGTAGTGATCCGCTACAACCACAATGCCTTCGACATCACCTTCTCCGCCCTTGATTTCAGCGAATTCGAGCAAATCCGCTACGCCTACAAACTGGAGGGCTTCGACAAGGACTGGGTGCGCATCAACAACCGCCACAACGCCTATTTCGCCCACATTCCCCCGGGCCACTACAAGCTGCGCGTCACCATCACCAACGGCAGCCATACCATATCAGAGACCGAAGAGAGCCTCAACATCCACGTGCTGCCCCCGTGGCAGAACAGCTGGTGGGCCTGGATAATCTGGGTGCTGATGGGCCTCGGCGTCCTGTTTGTCCTCTACACCTTCGTGCGCCACATCCGGGAGGTGCGCAAAGAGGCGGCCCGCCGCATCTGGCAGGTCCGCCGCGAACGGGAAAGGGCCGAGGAAGCCCAGCAGGCCGAGAAAGAGCTCAACAAAATCCAGATGAACTACTTCTCCAACGTGGCCCATGAGTTCCGCACCCCGCTCACCATGATTGCCGGGCCGGCACAGCAGCTCGCCGAGTCCGGAAGCATCCGCGGCACGGACAAGGAACTGGTGGACATCATCCGCCGCAACGCCACCTGGCTGCTTTCGCTGGTGAACCAGCTGCTGGACTTCAACCGTATCGGCAACAGCAAGCTGCAGATGAAGGTGGCCCGGATGGATATCGTCCAGCCGCTCCGCGACACGGCCGACCTGTTCGGCTTCAACGCCCGCAGCAAGGGCATCGAGCTGGGCACCTACGGCCTGGAAGAGCCCTTCGAAATGTGGGTGGATGCCGACAAAGTGCAGAAGGTGGTCATGAATCTGCTGTCCAACGCCCTCAAATTCACCCCCTCGGGCGGAAAGGTTTCCCTCAGCTTCGACGTGTTAAGCCGGGCCGATACCCTGCGCCGCTTCCCCCTCACCGGGGCCGATACAGACACCCAGTGGGCCTGCATCAGCGTGGCCGACAGCGGGCCGGGCATCGACGAAGACCAGCTGGAGAAGATCTTCGAGCGCTTTTACCAGTCGGAGGCCGGGAAGAAGTTTGCGGGCTCCGGCATCGGCCTGTACTATGCGCGCGTGCTCTGCGGGCTGCATCACGGGTATATCCGCGCGTGGAATCGGCCCGAGGGAGGCGCCCTCTTCAGCCTGGCCCTGCCCGTGAGCGAACAGTCCTACTCCCCCGACGAACGGGTGAGCGAAGCGCCGGAACTCCCCTCCCACACCCTGGCCGAGGCCATCGTGGAAGAAAAAAACGGGGACGAACAGGACAAAAAACACATCGTCGTGGTGGACGACGACATCGATATCGCCAACTACCTGAAGGTGCTGCTCAAGCCCTACTACAAGGTCTCCCTCTACTACGACGGCCAAACGGCCCTGAAAAATCTGGCCGAGGAAGCCGCAGACCTTGTCATCTCCGACGTAGTGATGCCCGGCATGGACGGCTACCAGCTGTGCTCCCTCATCAAGGGAGACCTGCAGCTGAGCCATATCCCCGTGGTGCTTGTCACCGCCAAAGTAGCCGTGGAAAACCAGGTGAAAGGCCTGGACGAGGGGGCCGATGCCTATGTGACCAAGCCCTTCCAGCCCGCCTACCTCCTGGCCCTGGTGAAATCCCTCATGGAAAACCGCGAGAAGCTGCGCCATCAGCTGGCATCGGCCACCACCACGGAGGACATCGCCCCGGAGGCGCTCTCTCCGCGCGACGCCGCTTTCATGGAAGAGCTCTACGCCCTCATGGAGAAGGAACTGTCCAACGCAGACCTGGATGTCATCCGGCTCACGGAAATGATGAAGATTTCCCGCACCAAGCTATACTACAAGGTCAAGAGCCTCACCGGCGAAAATCCCTCGGTGCTGTTCAAACGCTATAAACTGAACCGCGCCGCAGACCTGCTCAAAGAGGGGAAACACAACATGAGCGAGATTGCCTGGATGACAGGGTTCAATACCCTGTCGCATTTCTCCACTTCATTCAAGAAACAGTTCGGCGTACCGCCGTCAGAATACGCAGGATAGGATGAACAGGGAACTTCGCAATGAACTATGGGGACCGCTCAGGGAAAAGTTCGTGGAATCACTGCGGTCTGTCCTGCCGGTAAGTCTCATCGTGCTGGGACTGTCGCTTACGCCCTGGGTGGATATATCGGCCCGGGAGATGGTCCGCTTCTCAGAGGCGACGCTGCTGCTGGTGCTGGGAATCGGCCTGTTCAACCAGGGGGCCGACATGGCCATGACGCCCATGGGGCAGTATGTGGGGGAAGGCCTCACATCGGCCAAGAAGATGGGACTGCTGCTCACGGTCGCGTTCGTGATGGGGCTGCTCATCACCGTGGCCGAGCCTGACCTATCCGTGCTGGCCAGCCAGGTGAGCGCCGTCATGCAGGGCGGCCTGCTCATCGGGACCGTCGGCGTGGGTGTTGGGCTGATGCTCCTGCTGGGAGTTATCAAGATCTTCTTCCACCACGACCTCACCAGCATCCTGATGTTCCTTTACATGGTGCTGTTCTGCCTGGCGGCGCTGCTGCTGAGCGACCCTGTCAAGGGACAGATGCTTTCCATGTGCTTCGACGCGGGCGGCGTCACGACGGGGCCCATCACGGTTCCCTTCATCATGGCGCTGGGCGTGGGAATCGCGCTCACCGTGGGCGGGCGCAACGCGTCGGAGAACAGCTTCGGCCTTATCGCGCTCTGCTCGGTGGGGCCCATCGCGGCGGTACTGCTTCTTTCGCTGCTGTCCAGCGGCGCACCTTCCTTCCAGCTGCCGGACTACGGAGCGGCCGAACCTGTCCCGCACATCCTTGCCGGAGCCATGGCGGATGTAGCCAAATCCCTCGTCTCCATCGTGCTTTTCTTCGCCGTGCTGCAGATCTCCGTCCTGCATCTTCCCCGTACGCGGCTCTATCAGATCGGGTTCGGCATCCTTTATACCTTTATAGGTCTGGTGCTCTTCCTGACGGCGGTGGAGATGGCGTTCATGCCCATCGGCTTTAAAATCGGCGCGCAGCTTTCCGCACAGCAGCCTTCGCTTATCGTAGGGCTGGGCTTCCTCATCGGGATGGTGGTGGTCCTGGCCGAGCCAGCCGTGCACGTGCTCAACACGCAGGTGCAGGAGATTACCGGCGGAGAGGTGTCCAAGCGGCAGATGATGACGGCGCTTTCGATCGGCGTGGGCGTTTCCATCGGCCTGTCCGTCGTTCGCGTCATCTTCGGATTCTCGCTGCTGTACTACATCATTCCGGGGTACCTGCTGTCCCTGGGTCTGTCCTTTTTTGTCCCGAGGCTTTATACGGCCATCGCGTTCGACTCCGGCGGCGTGGCCAGCGGTCCCCTCACCTCCAGCTTCATCCTGCCGATGGTGATGGGGGTCTGCGTAACCCTCCAGGGGGAATCCAGCGTGCTGGACCTGGCGTTCGGCGTAGTGGCGATGGTTGCCATGACACCGCTCATCACCATCCAGAGCCTGGGATTCAAATCCGTCATGGCCACACGGCACCGCCAGCGTACGGCCATGCGCCACATCCTGGCATCCGAAGACGAAGACCCTATCATTTATTTCGAATAATGGAAACCAAAAAGAATATCGCCCCTGTCAAACTGGAACTGCTGCTGGCCATCGTACCCAGCGGCAAGCAGGCCTACTATTCCAGCCTCATCCAGTCCCAGCAGGCGAACCTGCAGTTCACGCTCCCCTGCAAAGGGACAACGCACCTGATCCTGAACTATCTGGGCCTTGTGGAAAAGCCCAAGTCGCTGGTCGTGAGTGTAATCCGGGAAGACGAAGCGCCAGAGATATTCGCCCGCCTCAACGAGCAGTTCCAGCGTGGCGGCGAGTACAAAGGCGTCGCCTTCTCCATCCCCTTCTCCAGTATCGTGGGCACCCTTCCCTACGGTTTCCTGAGCAATGTCAAACAAGTAAAAGAATCCTGATCCCATGGCCGAAGATAATAAATTCGAACTCGTTGTCTGCATTGTCAATGCCGGCTACTCCGAAACCGTCATGAACGCCGCCCGGTCGGCCGGAGCCAAAGGCGGCAGCATCGTCCGCGGCCGTGGTTCCGCCAACCCCGAAGCCGAAGAATTCTTCGGCATCACCATCACGCCCGACAAGGAGATGGTCCTCATCCTGGTGAAAGCCGCCATCAAGGACGCCGTGATGAAAGCCATCTACAAAAACGCCGGCCTCTCCACCGAAGGTGTCGGCATCGTCTTCTCCCTCCCCGTATCCCGCACCAGCCTCAACCTGGAATAACGCCCGCGCCCCGCATCGGCCCCCATCGGCCCTCCTCGGCCTGGAGCGCAATCCGCTGACCCTCAGCGACATACAGATCGTCGGGTGCACCTGGAGGTGCACCCGACGATTTATAAATAGCGATGACTGAGCGAGTTACGCTACAGCCTAGATGAAGATGTACTTGCAGATAAACAGCGCGGCAAGGATCCACATGGTGATGGAGATATCCTTGAAGCGGCCGGCAACGGCGTGGCAGAGCACGTAGGAGATGACGCCGATGAGGATACCGTCACTGATGCTGTATGCAAGAGGCATCATGATGATGGTCAGGAAGGCAGGAATGGCCTTGCAGTAGTCGTCCCAGTGGATGCGCTTGATGGAAGGCATCATCATCACGCCCACGATGATCAGGGCCGGAGCGGTGGCGGCACCGGGGATGGCCAGGAAGATGGGGCTGAAGAACAGGGCCAGGGCGAAGCAAACTGCGGTGGAGAAGGCGGTGAGACCGGTACGGCCACCCTCACCCACGCCGGAAGCGCTTTCCACATAGGTGGTGGTGGTGGAGGTACCCAGGCAGGCGCCGGCTACAGTGCCGATAGAGTCGGCCAGGAACATCTGCTCCATGCCGGGGACGTTGTCGCGGGGACCGTCATCGGGGATGAGGCCGGCACCCTGATGCACGCCGATGATGGTGCCCATGGTGTCGAACATGTCAATGAACAGGAAGGTGAACACGACCACCAGCATATCCAGAGAGAGCACATGGTTCCACTCAAACTTGCAGAAGATGGGTTCCACGCCGTCCGGGACGGAGATGAAGCCGCCCAGCTTGGTGATGGCCTCTCCCGTTGCAGGATCCTTGATAAAGAGGCCGATGACCGAAGTAATGAGGATACCCCAGAGGATACCGCCGCGCACCTTGGCCATCACAAGGCCGGCCGTGATGAACAGGCCGATCATGCCCAGCAGGGCCGTACCCTCGGTGATCTTGCCGATACCCACCAGCGTAGCGTCGTTGTTAACGATGATGCCGGCGTTCTGCATGCCGATGAAGGCGATGAACAGGCCGATACCGGCGCCGATGGCCTTCTTAAGCGTGCCGGGGATGGCATTGAGCAGCCAGGAGCGCACCTTGGTAACGGTGAGGATGATGAACAGGATACCTTCCAGCAGCACGGCCGTGAGGGCAAACTGCCAGGTGTAACCCATGCCCAGGCATACGGTGTACACGAAGAAGGCGTTCAGACCCATACCGGGAGCCAGAGCGAAAGGCTTCTTGGCATAGAGGGCCATTACCAGCGTACCGATGATGGCAGCCAGGGCGGTAGCGGTGAACACGCTGCCGGCGGGCATGCCCGGAAGAGCGCTGAAGATACCGGGATTCACGGCCAGGATGTAGGCCATGGTGAGGAAAGTGGTAATGCCCGCCAGAATTTCTGTGCGGACACTATTCACTTTCGAATCAAAACCAAACAGTTTCTCGAAAGCGGGTTTCATGACGTATATAAAAGGTTAGATTAGAATACCCACTTGGTGCCGATGCAGGGACGGGCATAGAAACCGTCGTAACCGGCGAAGTTCACGGAGAGCTCTACCTCACCGCCGATGTTCAGGTTGGGGCAGCCGAAGAACTTGCCCACGTTGTACCAGATCTGAGGCTCGGAGATAACCACGAACTTCTGGGGCTTGTCACCAGCTTCCTTGAAATTCACGACATTCTCACCCCAGACATCCACGAAGCCGCTGAAGCGGAGGCCTTCCACACCGAAGAGGTCCTGCATGCCCCACACGAAGGTGAACTGCAGAGGGAGGTCGCTGCTGGCACCGGCCTGCTTGGAGAAGGTCTTGTACAGGAGCTTGAAGTTGAAGGTGTTCTTGAAATCATTGCTGTGAACGAAGTAATCAACGCCGAAGAGGAAGTTCTGGTTGACGTCCACCAGGCCGTTGTATTCGACCTGCAGGCTCAGGGGTGCGAGAGCCGTCTTGCCCCAGAAGTTCAGGCAGCGGGCAATCTCCATGTAAGAACCGCTGGGAGCGTAGTTCTTATTGTCGGCGTCCTTCTTGTTGTAGTCATAATCGATGAAGAAGAAGGTGTTGCCCCAGTTGTCATTGTAGAAGCCCTCGAGGGTGGTAGTGAAATGACCGCGATTCTTTCCGAAATCGTAGAAGGTCTGGAGGTTGGTCTGGGCCTGGGCCAGCTGGCCGAAGGCAAGCGTTGCCACAGCAACGGCGATGATAGTTTTTTTAGACATAAAACGTAGTTTATGGGTATTAAGTATATTATTCGTGACCTTTAACTTCGAAATCGACTGCCTTGTCCCCCTGCGGGTTGGCGCCGAACTCGTAATCCATACCGGGCAGCACGGCATTCAGGAACACGCCCGTGAGGGCGGCGATAGCCAGGCCGCTGAGGGTGGTGAAGCCCAGGGAAATGGCATCCCCGGCACCGTACTTGATACCGATGGCCAGCACCAGGATGAGGGCGGCGACGATGACGTTGCGGCTCTTGGTGAAGTCCACCTGGTTCTCCACGACATTACGCACACCCACGGCGGAAATCATACCGTACAGGACCAGGGACACACCGCCGATGGTAGCGGCGGGCATGCAGCTGATGAGGGCGCTGAACTTGGGGCAGAAGCTGAGCACGATGGCAAAGCAGGCGGCGATGCGGATGACACGCGGGTCATACACCTTGGTAAGGTTGAGCACGCCGGTATTCTCACCGTAAGTAGTGTTGGCGGGAGCGCCGAACAGGGAAGCCAGGGCGGTAGCCAGACCGTCACCCATGAGGGTGCGGTGCAGACCCGGATCCTCCAGATAGTTCACACCCGTAGTGGAGGAAATGGCGCACATGTCGCCGATATGCTCCATCATGGTAGCCAGGGAAATGGGAACGATGGCGATGACGGCACTGAGCACCAGGCCCCAGTTGGGATTCTGGAACACGTGGAAGGCCGTATTCTCCCAGTGGAAAGGAACGCCGATCCAGGCAGCTTCCTTCACGGCGGAGAAGTCGCACAGGCCGAAGCAGGCAGCCACCAGGTATGAACCCAGCACGCCCAGCAGGATGGGGATGATCTTGATCATGCCCTTGCCCCAGATGTTGCACACAATGATGATGGCAATGGCCAGGAGGGCGATCCACCAGTTCTGGTTACAGTTGTTGATAGCGCTGCCGGAGAGGGTAAGGCCGATGGCGATGATGATGGGGCCCGTCACGATGGGCGGGAAGAAGCGCATCACCTTCTTGGCACCGAAAGCGGCGAACAGACCTGCCAGGATGAAATAAATAATGCCTGCAGAGAATACTCCGATGCAGGCATAAGGCAAAGATTCCGCGGCGCTGAGTCCTTGGGCTTCTCCCATGGAGACTACAGCCGCGTAGCCGCCCAGGAAAGCAAAGGAAGAACCGAGGAAAGCCGGTACCTTCATCTTGGTGAGGAAATGAAAAATGAGTGTACCCAGGCCGGCGAAAAGGAGGGTTGCACTCATCGAGAGACCGGTGATGACCGGGACCAGAACCGTAGCCCCGAACATGGCGAACATGTGCTGGAGGCCAAGGGTAAGCATCTTGCCCTTTCCAAGGGGACGGGCATCATAGATGGCTTGCTGCTTTTGTGTCATAAGTATTGTTATAGGTTAAAAAGAATATCTATCCTCCTCAGGCCTGATTATGACCGGACAAAGGTAGATAGAAAATACTAAATAACACAAAAAAGTTATCAACAGGCACCTGTTAACGGTCCACGTAATACCCCATCCCGGACGACTCCCCGCGGGATTTCAGATAATCGCGGAGCTTGCGGGCGCTCTCCTCCTTGTCGAACATTTCCTCGTAGTCGTGGTGGTAGTTCGCATCCGGAACCACATGGACGTCAAAGCGAAGTTCGGCCATGCCGGAGGGCGAGATATTACCCCAGAAACGGATGGAGTGCTCCACGCGGCCCACGTTCTTGCGGGAGTCGTAGCGGAGCGTCACGGAAGCGTAACGCTCGGGAGGGATGACCATCTCCTGGTCCCCGTCCACCACGATGCAGCCGCAGGAAGGCTGGATATCCCGTATAACCAGCGGCACTTTACCCGTATTGTTCACACGGACGGTCACGGTCAGTTCCTGTCCCTGCAGGATGGGATAATAGTGGCGCACGGGATCCCGGAGCTCCACCGTCGTGTACTGGACGCGGGTAGTGCAGCCGGAAAGCAGCAGCGCAAAGGACAATATGAAAAGAAGCCGTTTCATCTAGCGGAAGAAAATTTCATCAATGCCGAAGTTGCGCGAATAGGAGGCCTTCAGGCGCACCTCCACCCTCCCGGGACGGCCGAAGGCGACAGGTCCCCTGAAAAGGATCCGTTCCCCCTCGTCAAAGTAGTTGCCAAGGCCCTCACGGCGGAGCGTGCCCACCATGCGGTCATCGGCCCAGATATCCACCGAGGCGGGGGGCGCCATGCGGTGACGTTCGCTGTTGAGGAAGGCGATCGTCATCTCGCCGGACTTTCCGGCGACTGCATCGGTCGGAAGCTCTATGTAGCAGTCCTCCTGGGGGTAGATCTGCCAGCCCCAGTGATAGTTCTGCGAGATGCCCGCCACACCGTCCGTGAGGTAATGCGTGGTAAAGGTCTGGCCTCCCGCATGCACGCGGAGCGGCTGGCGCAGCAGGTAGTCCTGCATCCACATCTGGCCGTTCAGCCACAGTTCCACCTCGTTTTCATAATCGGCCACATAGACACCGCTTTCGTTCACACGGTCCATGTGGTCCATCGACGTGGCGTCATTGCCGGTGAGAAGGTAAACGTCGTCCTCGTCCGTCATGATCTTGAGGTCCTCCACGGCGGCCCATACCTCCGGCTTCACCACCCAGTCGTCGCCCACCATCTCGGCGAAACCGCCCGGTTTGAGACCGTTCAGGCGGCATATCTCCAGGAAGGTGAAGGACACGAACTGGCGCGTCTTTTCGTAAAGGACGCGCTCGCGGTGGGTCATTTCCATATCGTCGGCCCGCAGGAACACCGAATAGAATTCACGGAATTCCCGTTCCGACAGGTAAGAACGCAGCGCCTCGTCCATGCCGCCGTAAAGCGGAAGCTCGGCCCCGCTGCGGCGCGCGTGCTCCTCCAGGCCCAGCGTGGACTGCGCATAGAACGAGCCGATATGCGGCATGGCATCCTTGAAGTATTCCTCCACCAGACGGGGGATATCGGCATCCGGGTTCAGCAGCAACGCCGCCAGCACAAAGGAGTACATCTCCTGCTGATGCGAGTAGAAATAGCCGCTGCCATTGAGGAAAATACCCTTCACTCCCCTCTTCCGGTACTCCCGGAAACGGTCCTGCATCACGTACAGGATGGGATAGGGCGTGAGATAGTCGTCGAAGTTGTTCACGTAGTCCCAGATGTAAACCTGGTCCGTGACGGCGCGCCACTCGTCCAGCAGTTTGAAAAAGGCCTTCTTTGCCGGCGTCTCATTGCTCGTGAGCGCGCGCGGATAGTCGATGGCCGATAGGAACACCCCCACATTGGGCGGAAGCACATGGTCCGGGATGGCCGATGTCGTAGAATACCCCGGAATGAAGAACGTGTGCCTGGGAAAACGCAGCGCCAGCCTCTCCACGAAGTTGAGCACGGCCGGCATGGCGTTGCCCGGTTTGTTGCCCGCCAGTTCGCAGCGGCGGCACATGCAGACGATACTGTTATCGTTGGGGCCGATTGTCATGCGGAACGGACGCTGTTCGCCATCCCCGTACTGGTCCAGGATGTACTGGACGGTAAGGTCCAGCAGTTTGTCGGAAGAGAAGCAGAACTGGTTGGCGTGTGCCAGGCCGCCGGTACGTGCCAGCATCTCCTGGTCCATGTTCTGGTAACCGAAACTGGTGTCCCCGTTGGAACCCAGCACGCGCGAAAGGTTGTGGCCCCAGATGCCCCAGTCGCTTTCCAGGTTGTGCAGGCCCAGCAGGTAAGTCATGTCCGGATTCTGGTTGGTGGGCATGTAGATATCCCGATACTCAAAGGGGAAAGTCGCCACTGTATCGCGGCCGCTCAGCAGCAGCGGCGGCAGGTCATCCGTCGTAATCTCAGGGTCTTCCTTGCCGGCCATCTTGATGAACTGGTACACCAGCCATATGCAGGTACGCTCATCCTTAGCCGCCAGATAATACCCATTGGGCGTATGCCGGAAGGCGAAATCTCCTTCCACTTCCTCCCCCACATGAATCATCACGTCAATCCCCCCTTTGTCCACGATCGTCTTCTCCGAACGGTTCTGCAGATGCTTTTTAAGATAGTCTGACATCTTGGAGTCCAGCGTACGGCCCGGGGCCTCCGGATGGACATGATAGGTGTGCACGGCCAACTCCCCTCCCGCGAAGGAATCACAGGAAGAAACCAGCAGCACGGCGGCGGCCAGACTAGAAAGAGATTGCGACAGAGACATGGGCCATGAACATATTACGGTAAGTAACGGTAGTTTTTTGGTCATACACGGTGTTCCATGTTCCGGAGAACTGGAGCGCCAGGTTATAGGTTACTGCCCACGAGCCAGTTACAGCGACAAAGGAGTTCATGTTGCTGTACATGCTCGAGGTGTAGTAGTAATTGAGGAAGGTAAGTTCCGGAGCCGTACCGGCACCGCCCTGGGCCTCCACATAGGAACGACCGCCTTCCACAGGATAGAAGCGCACACGCGCCTGGGCGTTGAAGAAGAACAGGTCGTGCAGGGCGCCGACGGTAAGTTTCCCGCCGGCGTAGAGATGCTCGAAGCCATGGAACACGCCGGCCCCGCAGGAGTACATGGACGAACGGTCCCGCATCCAGCGGTAGGAGAAAATGGTCTCCAGGTCCCAGTCATGGGGCAGATGCCAGGTAAAGTCCGCATCGGCCGTCCAGCGCGGGAAGAAAGCCGTAGAATAGGCCGTCGTTCCCTTCAGGGTAACGATATTGCCAAAGTTGTGACTCCAGCTGCCCTGGGCCTGCAGGCCCTGACCGCCCACGGAGTTATACATCTTTTCCTCGCCGTCATAATCAGCGTCACGGCCGGTGTAGTTCACCCGCAGTTCCAGCTCGTCATTCTCCCAGGAGCGCGTATAGCCCACGCCGGCCATGCCCATGAGGTGATTGCTGTCGGTGAAGCGGAATACATCGGCCCCCACATCCACCGTATGCCGGAGGGTGCGGGCGCGGATGGCGTTCATGCGCGAGACGAACTCCCTCTCTTCCAGCACCGACGGCTGATAATGACGCTGGTAGGCGTAGGCCGAATCCCACTGGTGCCGCTTCTCGTACAGCAGGCCACGGGTATAGCGCGTGCCGGGATCGAGCGGGCGCACCGCCAGGGCCGAATCGAGCACAGCTTCGGCCCTGTCGTAGTTCTTTTCCTTGAAGAGTTTGCCGGCCACCTTGTCGGAAATGCCGGAATAAACCTTCTGGAGGTCGTCGTCGGCCGGGAAATCCTCCAGATAAGAACGCAGGATATTGAGGGCGCGCTCGTCGTGACCGCGTTCGGAAAGCACAGACGCCGCCTTGAGGGGGAAAGTGAGGTCGTCGGGATAGACGCGGATGCCGCGGAAGGCATAAGGCAGCGGATCCTCTGCGGTTCGCAGGGAATAGCGAAGTCCCCAATAGTCCTTCGGATCCACAGCCAGGATCATATCCGTAACGGGCTGAAGGCCCTTGACCGCGCCACCAGCCAGTTTTTCTTTCAGGTAAGGATAGGCGGTTTCCTTGTAAGCATTGCCAAGCGCGCGGAGGGCCAGGGTATCCGTAGCCGAATCAATGGATGCCTGCAGCGCCTGCAGGGCGGCTTCCGGCTTCCCCTGCTTCACCAGCAGCGAGGCGTAATCCACCGTCACCTGGTACTCGGGGTCTGTCCGGAGGCGTTCCTTCAGCATGAGGGCGGCCATGTCCATCTGATTGGTTTCCCTGTAGCAAACGGCCAGGCGGCGGACAGCCACGGCCCGCAGTTCCGGCTCCACGGAGTGCTTGCGCACGAATTCCAGCAGCGGAATAGCCTGATTGTAAGCGCCTTCATTCATGTCGTCCCCCGCCGCGGCCAGACGCTGCCGGCAGGCGGCCAGGTTCAGGTCGTAGTCGTCGGGGTACTTTGCAAGACCGGCGTTGAGCACCTTGCCGGCGCTGTCGTGACGGCCCATGCGTTCATAGACTTCGTACTCCATCGAATACCAGCGGGACTGGTCTCCACGTGTCATACGGGCCTCGTTGATATAGAAGATGGCGTCGTCAAAATAGCCTTTTTTCACGGAGTTCGTAAGCAGGTACTGCAGCGAAGCCTGGCTCTTCTCCTTGGCATACACCCTCATGTGCATGTCGTAGGGGTCCGAGTCGTCCTGCATCTTGGCCGATTTGGCCAGCACCGACTCGTACAGGGCCTTCAACTCCCGTGTGCCGTGTTCCTCGTACTGGGCGCGGACCAGGGCCAGGGCGCCGGTGAAGCGTCCCTCGGCCAGCATGATTTCCGTGGCGCGGGAGATCAGGGCCACGTTGCCCGGAGAAGCGTTGATGGCGTAGGTAAGGTTGTCCAGTGCGTCTCCCGTGCGGCCTTCCCGCACCAGGATGCTGGCATAGGCCAGCTGGTAGTCCGTATCCGAGGGCGTGATGCGCACGATTTCCTTCAGGGCGGCTTCGGCGGCATTCATGTCGCCGGCCAGGCGCGCCTGCTGGTAGGTGGACTCCAGCACGTCGAAATAGTCTCCGGTGATGGAGGCGTCCGTGGGATAGATCTGGGACAGCCGCTGCAGCAGGGCATTGGCCTCCTCGAAGTTGCCCATCTTCTTGTAAAGATCCACCTTCCTCAGCCACAGGCCCTTCCAGTAGGGATTCACCTCCAGCAGCTCGTTCACGTAACAGATGGCGCTGGAGTAGTTGCCGGTGATTTCCTCAATGTTCACCAGCAGAGTCTTGGCTTCCACGAAGTGGTAATTGACCTGGCAGGCTTTCACCAGATGGTAACGGGCCCTGTCATAATTCTTGCCGTTCCACCAGTAGCGGCCGGCCAGATAATGAAGGTTGGCGTCTTCCGGATACATCTCCAGGCTCACGTCCAGGAGTTCCTTGCCCTTGGCCCAACGGTGCTGGGAGAACAGGTTGGTCACCTGGTCCACATAGTACGTCACCGGCTGACGGCGCTTGAAAAGCCCCGTCTCCTGCGCATTCTTCTTATGGCTGCTGCGCGAGGTACGGCCGGACTGGCCTGCGACGGGAAGCGCCGCAAGCAACACCGCGAGAAGGACAAGGGCGACTCTACGCATCGGCCTCACCTCCCTTTTCTTTATGGGCCTTCGCCTCGGCCACGGAGGTGGAGGCGGCTGCCTTGCCGGCCCCCTGCACGCCCTTACGGGTCATGTTGCCCCAGACCATCTGCGTACCCAGAATCTGCTTCACATAGCCGCGCAGGCTGAAGAACACGTTCATCGGATGATAGATGAACGGCTCCAGCAGCGAGGCCAGGATAAACCACAGGTAATCCCTGCGGTGCTTGAAGGACGTACCCACCCACACGTCGTAGGAAACGATGGTGACGGTGAGCAGCTGCGCAAAGACATACAGGCCCAGGAAGGCAATCCAGATGGTATGCCAGTTGATGGCCCACTGCACAAGCAGGGACAGCACCATGAAATAGCCCAGGAATTCGATGACCGGAGCCAACAGTTCGAAAATAAGGATATACGGCAGGGTGAACAGGCCGTACTGACGGTAATTGCGGTTAAACAGCATGTCCCGGTGCACCGTAAAGAACTGGAACAGGCCGCGTCCCCAGCGCGTACGCTGCCGGTTGAGCACCTTGACATTGGGCGGTCCTTCCGTCCAGCAGCAGGTTTCCGGAATCTGGACCACGCGATAATCTTCGCCGGAGTCGCACATGTAGCGGATCATGCGGGCCACCATATCCATATCCTCGGCGAAGGAGTCGCCATCGTAGCCGCCGGCCTTGATCACCACCTCGCGGTCGAACATGCCGAAGCCGCCGGACACGTTCTGCATGGCATTCACGTGGCTCAGGGCCGTCTTGCCGATGAGGAACGAACGCGTGTACTCCAGGTCCTGGAAGAGGGGGATGAGGTCGTGCGGGGGGCGGGGCATCACCATCTTGCCGTCCTCCACCACCGAGCCGTTGCTCATGCGCATGGTGGCCGATACGGCTATCACGCGGCGGGTGCTGGCCATCGTGGGCCAGATCATCCGGTAAAGGGCGTTCTTCTCCAGCACGCAGTCCACGTCGGTGCACACGAAGAACTTGTTGGACACCACGTTGACGCCGGCATTGGAGGCATCGGCCTTGGTGCCGCCGTTCACCTTGTCCACCACGGTAAGGCGCTTGAAGGCGGGATTGTCGCTGCGCGTCTTGTAAAGGCCACGGAACGGCTTGGTCTTGATTTTCTCGACGTAGGCGTAAGGGACCTTCACCAGATCGAAGTTCTCGATGAGAAGCTCCAGCGTGCGGTCCTTGGAACCATCGTTCACGATGACCACTTCGTAGTCCGGATAGTCCAGGCTCAGAAGCGACTGCACGTTGGTGATGACGGTCTTTTCCTCGTTATAGGCGGGGGCGACGATGGATATGCCGGGGGTATACGGGGACTTTTTAAGCTCCTCGATGGTATAGTCGTCGTCGTGATACGTGAAATGCTTCTTGTGTTCCACGTAAGCCATGATGACAAACACGATATAGCTTGTCAGGACAAACGTGGAATACACGACCACGAAATAACTGAACGCATCGTAAACCCACTCAGGCATATCTTCGGCTGTCTATCAGGTCACACTCAATATGCTCGAAGTAGATGGCGAACTCTGCGGGCGCATCTTTCTTCAGGCGTTCATACGTTTTACGGCCGGGCTTCCCGTAATTGTAGATGGTGCGAAGGAGCAGCATCCGCGTTACGTAGTCCGTCGTCTGCAGGAAGTCCTCCTCCAGGAAACGCAGCACCTCCGGGTTGCCGGAGTTGATGATGCCCAGCGCGCGGGCCAGTTCCTGGCGCTCGCTGAAGGAGGCCGACAAGTACCGCCGGCAGAACTCCTTCTCTGCCGGAACGTATTCCAGTTCTCCCAACGCCTGGATGAGCGCACAGGAGAAACGTTCCTCGCGGGAGTTCTGGAGCATGGAGAGCATCTCGGCACAGTCCTCCTTGCGGCGGAACAGGCGGATCTCGTTGATGGCAAATATCCGCAGTTCTTCGTTCACGGGCGTACGGTTGCACCAGTGGATGAAATTGGGCATGGACATTCCGTTCTCCATGCGGTACAGCAGTACGTTGTGGAACTTGATGACAAGTTCTTCCGTGAAAACCAGGTTCGGATCTTCCAGAAGCACCTTGAAAGGATAGGAAGTGCCGAAGCGGGCCGCATGTAAACGGGCCATATTCTGCAACTTACGATCCTTCGCAAAGAGGTATCGGGAGGCCACGGCTTCCTTCAGGTTGGCGTCCATGTCGGCCACGTTTTTGAACGCAATGATGCGTTTCCGCATGGAACGGGAACGCACCTGGTTGTCAAAATACGCCGGCATCTTCAGGACTTGAAGGAGACGTTGCCAGTTAATCTTGTTCATTTCGTCGGCATATTGCCGATACAAGCCCAGGAGGATGGGGACCAGGCGCCGGTTCTGCTTCACGCGCATCTTGAAGTTCTTCGGGAGGTTCATCAGGGCCGATATTTCCGAAAGTTCCAGATTCCTCGCCGTAAGGGCCACCTCCAGCATGTGCGGTTCGAACTTCTCACGATATCGTTCGATAGCCCTGTTGTCGGCCGTCGAAATGAGCACCCGGATGAAATTTCCTACGACGATGGAGACAAGCAGCACCAGACATATGGACGTAAAAATAGCCCAAACCCGTACTGCCGGCGGAAACTCATGCAGCCGGTAGTACAGGATCAGGAAGTAATATTTCCAGTACGCGTATCTACTGAGGACGTAGTATTCCATCGCGTAAGGGTTTAGTTACCATTCACACGAAAGGTAGGTATAATCTACAGATTCGTCTTTGTACCAGTCTTCGTATTCAGTGCCGCCGGAAGTAACCCAGGCGTCATAGTGGGGATAAGCCTTGCTGAAGTACTGCTTCTCCCATGCATGACGCGTCTGGACAGGACATTTGAAAGCCCACACCTGGCCATTCTTCGCCACATAGGTAGTCTGGGCGCTCAAGTGGTCCGTGTTGCTTTCGTAATTCTTCCTGTATTCGTCGGCGTAGTTGTGGTTGTCTTTGGTCTTGTAGTCCAGGGGCTCATACCCCTTGAGGCCGATGGGAGTGAAATCCCCCTTCACGGCGAAGAAGTTCTGGCCGGAGGTGTTCATCACGGCGTCGATCATGTTCTGACGGGCCGCCTCGCGCTGGACAGGATCCATCTTGGCACGCGGCTTCATGTGGTAGATGACGGTGTAGGTGTACAGACCGCCGGCCACATTCACATAACCGGGAATGGTATTGTAGAAAGTAAGCTTCTGGATGGAAGAAAGGCTCGAGGGAGCCGCTTTTTCCTCCAGGTCCGGAGAATACTGGTTCTCGTTGGGCGTTTTCCAGTTGTCCCACTGCTTCAGGGCCGGGTTCATCACATGGTCCGTGATGTTGCCATGGTCGTCCTTGTACTGGTAAACCTGCCAGCCGGCACCGTCGCGGCGGGTACCGTTGAACGCCTGCAGCTGGCCCATCTCGACGGCGGGACGCAGCGTGTTGCGGCTGTACTGGGTACCGGAAACGGCGTCATAGTGGATGGAGTTTTCCTGGAAGAGGACGCTGCGGGCCCAGTCCGGCAGTTCCCCGTGGGGATTCTGCCAGCTGTCCAGCGTCTTGTACTCCGAGACGGACTGTACATAGTCCGTATTGAAGTTCTCCAGGGCCAGGCCCACACGCCAGATATCCTTGCTGCCCAGGGCACGCAGATGCAGGACCACCTTCACCTGTTCCCTCCATCCTTCCTTCTCCAGAAGGGCGTCGGAGACGGTGACGGCCTCGATATCGTAGTCCACGACCACGTCATTGAAGTCAAGGTCATAGAGACCCTCGCCCGATGCTTCCGGAAGGGCAGGCCACTTGTCGTCGAACATGACGGCGCCGCTGGAGTGATAGTTGGTATATTCTCCGTCGGCGGTCACGTAAGAAGCCGGTTCCGGAAGCGGAACGGTAACTACATTGTCCGGAATGACAGGAACTTCCGTGCTGGCACCGTCTTCGATGGCGGGCTGCAGGAGGTTGCCGTTGGGAACGAAGTCCGGGTTGGGCATCAACTTGGGCTGCTGCTTGTCATTGTCCCAGCCGCCGCAGCCGCAGGAACAGCCCCAGGGCATGCAGAACTGGCAGTGTACGCAGCCGGGGCCGCAGTAGTTGTACTTGGCACGGACGGCCACATGGTCCACGATCTCGTAGGCGTCTTCCAGCATGTAGCCTTCCCCCCTCACGCCGGAATAGGCGTACTTGTAACGGAGGGTATGGTTATGCTCGGCGTCGTACATGACAATGTCGGCGGGATACTTGCGCACGTTCTCGTAATGCCACTGGTAAACCTCCTTGTTCTCCCAGGCATAGTCCCATGTCATCTGGACATAGCGGGTTTTCCCGAATTCTCCACTGGTAACCATGTTCACCGGAAGGTTCTCCACAATGTCTATGCGGTCCTCGCCGCCCGCCTTGGTGGTGGCGTCGTTGAGGAGATAGTAGATGGAGACCCGGGACGGCTTCTCGCTCTTCAGAAGAAGGGAGACGGTGCCGAACGGCTCCGGATCGCGCCCCTCCGCGGGTTCGCCAACGAGCGGCGTGACAGGCTGGGCGACGGTCTTCTTGCGACCATCGGCCCCCTTGTATTCGATATACACGGTTTCCGTACCGACGGGAACCGTCACGTTGGCTACATTGTAATAGCCGGAGGGGACAGTCTTGGAGAAGACGTCCAGACCTGGCTCGTTTTCAGGTTTTGCAGGAATGGGATCCTGCGCGCAGGACATCGCCATCACGGCGAGGGCGCCTGCCAATACATACGGAAGGGTTCTATTCATAGTTACTATTAGTTTTACTTGAGAAGGGCGGCGACGGGAGCGGCGATCTTGGCGAATTCTCCCTCCTCCAGCACCTTGCAGGATCCGGTGAACTTGGCGTCAAGTTCAACCTGGAAACGCTGGAAATACAGGTCTCCGTGCACAGAGCAGCCCCCCTTGAGGGAAAGCGTCTCGCGCGTGTAGATGTTGCCGGATGTCATGGTGCCGCTGAAGTCGATGTCGGTGCCGAAGATGTCGCCTTTGATGACGGCCTTCTCGCCCACGACCAGACGGCCTTCGCAATAAAGGCGGCCGTCAAACTTTCCGTCGATACGGATGTCGTTGGCAGTGGCAAGGTCCCCGACGAATTCCGCGCCGAAAGCGACGCGGTTGACATCGGTCATATTGGAAGTAGCATTGTTTGCGTTCATAACATTAGCGTTAATTCAGTTCATTTTCTTTCTTTTCTGCGGGAGCCGGCTTTTCGGCGGACTTAGCGGAGGGATGGGCTGCAGCGGGGCCTACCTGGTTGGCGAGTTTGTTGAATTCTGCCTCGTCAAGAGTCTTGAGGCTGCCGTTGACCTTGGCATCCAGTTCCACCTGCAGGCGTTTGTAGTGGATGTCTCCGTTCACGACACAGCCACTCTTGAGGGAGAGGGTGTCTGCCACATACATGGTACCCTTGCCCATCTTGCCGCTGAAGTCCACGTTCTGGCAAATGACATCACCATTCACCTGCGCGCTTTCTCCGGCCACAAGACGGCCCCTGGAGTTGAGACGTCCCTCGAACTTTCCGTCGATGCGGATGTCACCGTTGGCGATAATTTCACCTTTGAAGACCGTACCTGCAGAGATACGACTTACCTCGTTCAAATTTGCGTTTTCCATAAATATAAGTTTTAGATGTTAAAAATAAAGAGTTTTTCAGTAGTTAGACCTGTTACTGCCCTTTACCGTGGCAGTTCTTGTACTTGAGGCCGGAGCCGCAGGGACAAGGGTCGTTTCGGCCCACGGTTTTGTCCACACGGATGGGCATCCGGCTCCTCTGCTCGCCGTTGGTGGAGAGCTGGGAGGGATCATTGGTGCGCATCTGCTGCATGTTCCGGCTGGGCTGAGTAGCCGGACGGGCTTCGCGGGCGTCGGAGGCGTCACGCAGCGGGATGAACGCACGGAGCAGGAAAGCCAGCACTTCCTCGTTCAGTTTTTCCAGCATCTCGGTGAACAGGTTGTAGCTTTCCAGCTTGTACACCACCAGCGGGTCTTTCTGTTCGTAGGCTGCATTCTGCACGCTCTGACGAAGGTCGTCCATGTCGCGCAGGTGCTGCTTCCAGTAGTCGTCGATATAGTAGAGGATGATGCTGCGGCTCAGGGCCTTGGCAATCTCCCGGCTTTCGGTCTCGTAGGCCTTCTTCAGGTTCACGGAGAGGGTGAGCTGCTTCTTGCCGTTGGAGATGGGGATGGCGATGTTCTCGTACATGTTCCCCTGCTTCTCGAAGACGGTCTTGATGACGGGGTTCACCTTCTCGATCATCGTGTTCATGCGGCGCTCATACACCTCCTGCATGTGGGCGGCCAGCTTGTCGGCAATCTCCTGCGGCTTGGCATGGGCATAGAACTGCTCGTCGAAGCCCAGGTCGATGGACAGGCGCGCGATGATGAACTCCTCGAATTCCTCGTAGGACATGCCCTCGGCCTGCTGGGAGAGGATGATGGCAGTGTCCTGCATCATGTTCTGCACGTCGATTTCGATGCGTTCGCCGGAGAGGGCGTTGCGGCGGCGGGCATACACGGCTTCACGCTGGTAGTTCATGACGTCGTCGTACTCGAGGGTGCGCTTACGCCAGCCGAAGTGGTTTTCCTCCACGCGTTTCTGGGCGTTGCCGATGGCGTTGGAAAGCATCTTGGATTCCAGGGCTTCGTCTTCCTGGATGCCCATGCGGTCCACCACGCTTGCGATGCGCTCGGAGCCGAATTTACGCATAAGGTCATCCTCCAGGGAAATGTAGAAGCAGGAGGAACCCGGGTCTCCCTGACGGCCGGCACGACCGCGAAGCTGACGGTCCACGCGGCGGCTGTCGTGGCGGGTGGTGCCGATGATGGCAAGGCCGCCGGCATCCTTCACCTCCTGGGAAAGCTTGATATCCGTACCACGGCCGGCCATGTTGGTGGCGATGGTCACCTTGCCCTTCTGGCCAGCCTGGGCGACGATTTCCGCCTCCCGGGCGTGTTCCTTTGCATTGAGGACATTGGCCTTGATGCCGCGCATGCTCATCATGCGGGCCAGGAGTTCGGACGTTTCCACATCCGTGGTACCCACCAGCACCGGGCGTCCGGCCTTGGACAGTTCCACCACCTTCTCGATGACGGCGTTGAACTTGCCCTTCATGGTGCGGTACACGATGTCGTTTTGGTCGTCGCGGATGACGGGACGGTTGGTGGGGATGACCACCACGTCCAGTTTGTAGATATCCCAGAACTCACCGGCCTCCGTTTCTGCCGTACCGGTCATACCGGCCAGCTTGTGATACATGCGGAAGTAGTTCTGCAGGGTGATGGTGGCGAAAGTCTGGGTAGCGGCTTCCACCTTCACATTTTCCTTGGCTTCCACGGCCTGGTGCAGACCGTCGCTCCAGCGGCGGCCTTCCATGATACGGCCAGTGGACTCGTCCACGATCTTCACCTTGTTGTCCACGATGACATAGTCGATGTCCTTGGCGAACATGGCATATGCCTTCAGGAGCTGGATCACCGTATGGACACGCTCGCTCTTGAGGGAGAAATCCTCCATGAGGGCATCCTTCTTTTCGGCCTTTTCCTGGGGAGTCAGGTCCGAGTGGGTGATTTCGGCGATGGCGCTGCCCATATCCGGCAGCACGAAGAAGTTGGGGTCGCTCACACTGGCGGCGAGGGCGTCATGGCCCTTGTCGGTCATGTCAACGGTATTGAGCACTTCGTTGATGACGAAGTAAAGTTCATCGGTGACGACGGGCATCTCCCGTTCGTTGTCCTGCATGTAGTAGGCCTCCGTCTTCTGCATGAGGGCCTTCATGCCGGGTTCCGAGAGGAACTTGATGAGGGGCTGGTACTTCGGGAGACCCTTGTAGCAGCGGTAGAGGAGCTTTCCTCCCTCGGCCTCATTGCCGGCCGCGATGAGCTTCTTGGACTCGTTCAGGGTGGTGTTGATGAGGGCGCGCTGCTTGTTGTAGAGGCTCTCCACATAGGGCCGATACTCCATGAACTGCTCGTCCCCGGAAGTCTTCTCCATGGGGCCGGAGATGATAAGGGGGGTACGGGCGTCGTCGATGAGGACGGAGTCCACTTCATCGACGATGGCGTAGTGGTGCTTGCGCTGGACAAGGTCGCTCACGCGGGAGCACATATTGTCGCGCAGGTAGTCGAAGCCGAATTCGTTGTTGGTACCGAAGGTGATGCTGCACTCGTATGCCTTGCGGCGGGCGTCGGAGTTGGGCTGGTGCTTGTCGATGCAGTCCACGCTGAGGCCGTGGAACATGTAGAGCGGGCCCATCCACTCGGAGTCACGCTTGGACAGATAGTCGTTCACGGTAACTACGTGCACGCCTTTTCCGGCAAGGGCGTTGAGGAACACCGGGAGCGTAGCCACAAGGGTCTTACCCTCACCGGTAGCCATCTCGGCGATCATGCCCCTCTGCTCCTTGTTGGTTTTGACGCCGCCATTGAGGACGATACCGCCGATAAGCTGCACGTCATAATGCACCATATCCCAGGTAATCTCGTTGCCGCCGGCCTGCCAGTGGTTGTGCCAGATGGCCTTGTCTGCGGCAATTTCAACGAAATCGCGCCCTTCGGCTGCAAGCTGCTTGTCGAATTCACTGGCCGTCACCTCGATGGTTTCGCTGGCGGCAAAACGACGGGCGGTGCTCTTGACGATGGCAAAAGCCTCGGGGAGGATCTGGTTCAGGACCACCTCGATGGCGTCGTCCTCATCCTTCACCAACTTGTCGCTTTCGCCGGCAAGGGCCTCTTTCTGGGAAACGGGGATATCTTTTTCGAGTTCCAGTTTAATCTCCGCTATTCTGTCTTCGAACGGCTTTTCCACGGCGGCGATTTGCGCCTTGAGCGCCTCGGTGCGGGCACGGAGGGCGTCGTTGGAAAGTGCGTCGATTTCCGGATAAATTTTCAGGATCTGGTCCAGGACGGGCCGGATGGCTTTCATATCCCTGTCCGACTTGGATCCGAAAATAGTTTTCAGTATATCTGCGATTGCCATAAGTAATCTTTGCCTAATTTCGTAAATAATTAGACAAAGATAATACTATTTTCGCACACAAGCAAGTACCGGCGCGCATTATGCGCGCACGCGGGAAGTCGCTACTGAAGTCGCACGCAGCGCACCGACATTCCGGATCCCGTCATCGTGCCGCTCGGATTCACATCCAGCTTGAACTCCACCAGATCCACGTCTTCGGTCACGATCGTGTAGCCCTTCATCTGATGCATAAGAAGTTGAATTCCCCTTGAAGGTTTTCCCCAATGACGGTTGTCTGCTCCGTTATGCGCCCAGATCTGCCCGGCGGCAGGGAAATAGATAACCCCCGTCGCATCCTTGTTTTCAAAGCCTTCCGGATAATAGTACAAGCCCGGATGCGACAAGGTCCACTCCCGATGGCGGGTGGCGCCGCTTCCCGGTGAAACAGGACGCCGCCCAGACCGAGCGTATCGCTGAACCACTTGTCCAGGGCGTGGGAGCGCTCGACGGAGAGCATCTTGTTGTCCACGGAGGGACCCTCCGGAGAGGCCGATCCCCTCAGGAGCACTGCATCCACCACGCAGCCCTCTTCCAGGCGTTCCTGCAGCACTTCACGGAAACGCTGCATGTTCTCCGCATTGCCGCGGAAGGAAGGGTCTATCCCGGTATGGTTTCTTTCAAAAAAGACATTCAGACGCAGCACGTCTGTCTGCGCCTGGGCACTTGCAAGATAGTCTGTTTCCAGAAGCGGAAACAGAAAAC
>JAEEXZ010000019.1 GCA_016288055.1 Bacteroidales bacterium | reverse complement strand
CGATATGTTCGAGATGGAGTGCGATGCCTTTATTATTGGAGAGCAGTTAAAGAACGAACGCCAAAAAGCAGGCCTCACACAGGAGCAACTAGCAAATAAAATTGGCACTAAAAAGAGCTTTATCTCCCGAGTTGAAAGAGGCCATGCAGACATCCAGCTTTCAACCTTGGTTAAACTGTTCCGAGGCTTAGGCCGGCAAATAAGCGTAAGAGTCCTGTAATAAAAAACAGAAGGCTGACGATCATCTCGTCAGCCCAGTGTGCAGCGAATCCGTAGAATCGCTTAACTTCTTTTGCAAAAGTAATTGATTATTTCGGAAGCAACAAATTATCGTCTGTTCAATAGATTCTTCGCTTCGCTCAGAATGACAAAAAGGGGTGCGCAGAATGACAAAAAGGCTATTTTAACGGCTCGGGGTGACGAGAGAAGTCACGGAAGTCGAAGTAGTAAACCTGGCGAAAATCCAGGTAACGGAGTTCGCCCTCAAGCCGCTGCAGGAAATCATTGTAATCCAAGGAGGAACTCCAGGCCTTCTCCGCCAGGGCGATCAGGCGCGGGAAGACCATGTAATCCAGGCGGTCGCTGGTTACAACACGTTCGGTCCAGAGATTGGCCTGCACGCCAATGATATGTTCATCGGCGCTGAGGGGATAGTTGTATATCTCGTCCAGGCCATTCACGTACTGCTTCCAGGCCAGGTGCCCTTCTTTACAGCGGGCGTCCTGGATGTAGTCCAGGTAAAAAGGATCCCAGGGAGAGACAATGGTCTGATATCCGGAGGCAAGCGCTTTTTCCAGAGACTCGGGATGGTCGGCCCGCCACCAATGGATGATCGTGGTTTCAGGGTCCAGGTCGCTGTCGATGGCATCGTCCCACACGATGGGAGTCTTCCCCGCAGCCCGGACCGCAGCGGAGTGGCGCAGTTCGAATCCCTTCTGACGCTCTTTCCAGCCTTCGCCGGAGACCTCGTCTCCGCCGATGTGGAGATATCGGCCCGGGAAGATATCGGCCAATTCCTTTATTACCTGGTTCAGAACCTCGTAGAGCTTCTCGTTTTCGGGGTTCACCGTGCGGCTTCCGAAAGCCAGGTCCGGGAACGTACGGTTGAACGCGGAGGCATGGCCCGGCATGTCGATCTCCGGGATCACCTCGATGTGCCGCTCGGCAGCGTAGGCTACGATCTCACGGATATCGTCCTGCGTGTAGAATTTTGCCGCCGCGTTCGCGTCAGTATAGTCCCCCACCGCACCGATTTGGGTAAGCTCAGGGAACGCCTTGATCTCCACCCGCCAGCCCTGGTCGTCGGAGAGATGCCAGTGGAAGCGGTTCAGTTTGTAGCGGGCCATCAGGTCCAGCAGTTCCTTCACCTTCTCCTTGCCGTGGAAATGCCGGGCTTCGTCCAGCATAAACCCTCTCCAGGCGTAGCGGGGCGCATCCTTGATGACGCCGCAGTGCATTACATCGGCCGATGAGAGCTGCGCCAGCGTCTGCTGCGCGTAGAATCGGCCCGCCTCGTCCGACGAGCGCACGACGATGCGGTTCTTCTTGATCTCCAGCACATACGCCTCTGCGGGAAGCGTCAGGTCCCTATCGTATTGGATCCGGTCCAGATACTTCTTGTTGAAAGACTTATCCGTCAGGTGCGCTTCCTGCGGTGCAGGGATCACAGGCACAGACACAGGCACCTGGGCAGGAAGGCAGGTGCAAGCCCACAGGGAAAGGATAACAGATAAGGTCGATGCAATGATTCTCATTTCGTTCGTATTATTTTACAAAGATATAAAAAGGCTGACTGAAACCTTATCTATTCAGTCAGCCTTTCGCCCTTTTCAGGGCACCAATCAACAACCCCAGAGGACAAGTTCCTGGCAGTCCAGGCCGCCGCCGGCCTCCGTGATAATCATCAGGATATAGCGGGTGGTGGCAGGCTCCAGCGAGATGCTCACATTCTGCCCGCCGGCCGTGAAGTGGATACGGCCCAGGTAAGTGACATCTTCTGCTTTGTAGCTCAGGTTGGTCTGGTTGAGCACATAGGAGCAGTCGTCCAGGGCATAAACCTCAACCGTCTTCATGTTGTAGCGGCCGTCGGAACGGGTCCAGAACTCGATGCCGCCCATCTTGAATTCTTCCTGCATGTCTACCAGCAGCCAGTAAGGCGTGGAGAAGGAGGTGGCGCCGTAGCCGTTGTCACCGTTCCAGCCCCAGTTCTGCATCCAGGCGTGCGCCGCGTTGCTCACCCGGTCGTCGAAGGCGCCGGAGATGGAATAATCGGCACCGGGGCGCTTGTCCTGGGAGGTCTGGGCATGGAAGATGAAGCCGCCACCGGGGACGATGTTCTCCAGGTACTCGCCGCTGCGGCCGCCGCCCTGCTTATCGTCCAGCGGGGTAAGGCCATACTGGGCCAGGTTCGTGCCCAGGGTGGTACTGCCGTTGGAAGCCTTCACATCCACGCCCACACTCACGGAGCCCGTAACCAGCGCGTTCTCGATGGGAATCTGCTTGCCATTCAAAACAGCGTTGCTGAAGCGCACGGCATAGTTATAAGCCTTGCCGGGAGCCCAGTTGAGTCCGTCGGCCGGGATGGTAATGGCATACTCAACTTTGTTGGTGCCGGGCTGCATGGACTTCACGTCCTCGTTGGTAATCACCGTGCCCTCCGGGAACTTGTCGGCAAAGACATACTTCGCCGGCTTGGAGTTGCCCTTGACGGTGAACAGTTCCTCCACATCGGGAGTGGCGAACGCCACGTCATAGGTCAGGTCCCAGGCATTGTCGAAGGGAAGCTCGGCCGTTACGGTCATGTTGCCGTCAGGAGACAGGCCCGTGGACTTGATCTGGAGCGTGGCAGTCTTGAGGACCGGATACGCCATGTAATAGCCCAGGGAAACAGTATCCTTGACCGTTCCCACGGGAACCTTGTCGGACTCCAGCTCCAGGGCCACGACATACTCGTCCAGGTTCACGCCGGGCTCCTGGGAGAAAGCGATGATATTGGGAACGTTGTAGTTGATCGAGAACGCGGCATTCCTGTCCTTGATCTCATCGCTGGCCTTGGTAATGGTGTAGCAGTCCTCAGGCAGGGCCTTGTACTCGGTATAGTATTCTTTGTTGTACTTTTCGATATAGTCCGAGGTCAGATGCGCTTTAACATGGGAAGTTTCGGCATTGAGACCGGCGCAATACACATACACGGGGGTCTCCACCTCGGACTGGACGTCATAGACCAGGACCTGCTGCACACCCTTGTTCGCGGTGTTTTCCGAGAAATACACGGTTGCATCCGGCATCTGGGAATCTCTGTGGTCAGGCACGCAGCTGCATACGAGTGCCAGTGCCGTTAACATGATTATGCTGTTTTTCATTTTCTTTCGATTTAATAATTACCAGCCCAGGTTCTGATCGTTGCGCAGAGCCGGAACGCGGTTCACTTCGGCCGTCTCGAACGGCTCCAGATAAGACTTCTTGGTAAACTTGCGGGCGCCGAAGCGATAAGTCTCGCCGTAGCCATACTCCTCCTTGCCAATCTCCACGCGCTGCCAGAAGGGACCGTCGATATTGTCGTTGCCGGCCTTCACGTTGCAGCCGATGGTGTAGCCGCTGCGGTCCTTCTCGGCCGTCATCCAGGTGCGGATATCGGCATAGCGCATGCACTCGAAGCACAGCTCAACCATTCTCTCGCGGCGGATATACTTGCGCTGGAGGTTCTTGTCACCCTTGATCTCCGGATAGACCGTGAAGATGTCGGGGACACCGGCGCGGTTGCGAATCATATTCCAGTACTTCTCGATGTCGAGGTTGGTGGGATCGTACTCGTTCAGGGCCTCGATGTAGTCCAGGTACACATTCGCAAGGCGCACGATGGGCCAGGTGATGGTACCCCAGCTCTGCAGCGGGTTGATGGAAGGAGCATACCACTTGAGGGCCAGGTAACCGGTCGGGGGCACGTTGTTGGCGCTGGGCCAGGCGTTCTGACCGTTGGTATAGTACTCCAGGTCGGTCTTCACATTGGCGTTGCCGGCAACCCACTGCATGCCGCTCCAGCCCACGTTACGGTAGAAACGGGCCTCACGGTTAGAGAACTGGGCGGGCGTAGCGCGGTTGGCGGCCTTCTCCGGAACCGTCACATTCAGGAGCGGGTTCTTCATGTCCACGGAACCTTCCTCGGCATAGGCGGCACGGGTATCGACCTGGGCGGGATCATCCACGTCCACGTTCTTACCCTGGGCATAAGCGTCCGTATCCCAGTATTCGGTCTTCACGGGATAGACGCCGTCGGCCTGGGCGAAAGCATCGACCAGCTTCTGGGTGGGGCAGATGGAAGCCCAGCCGTCCACGCCGTCAATCATCCACTGCGGGAAGGCCCTGTTACGCCAGGTGGCGCCGCCGCGCATGAAGGGGAAGATAATCTCGGTATTGGCCAGGTCATCCACGAAGAGTTTCGTCAGGTTCTCCAGACCGCGCTCCAGGTCGTTGGTCTTGGTAGAGCTGTTCACCAGGGCGTAGGTAGGAAGGTCGATCACATCCTTGGCGGCCTTGGCGGCCACCTCCCAGCGCTTGGCGTCGTAAGTCGTATTGAAGAGCGGATTGCCCTCGCGGTCCTTTACATTGTCATACATGTGGGAAGGAGTGATGGAGCCATCCTCGCCGATATAGACCTGTCCGTTGAACAGAGGACGGGCGCTGTACAGCAGCAGGCGGGCCTTGATGGCCAGGGCGGCACCCTTCGTGGCGCGGCCGAGCTCGGAGCTGGCGTCACGCACGTCGGGAAGGCCGGCGGCAGCCTTGTCCAGTTCGTTGCAGACCCAATCGACGAGGGGCTGCCAGGCGGTACGGTCCACTACGTTCACGTCCTTGTCCAGGCTCTCGTAGGAAGTGTCGCCGTTGAAGAAGGTGGGACCGTAGTTCTTCATCACATAGAAGTAATAGTAGGCGCGCAGGAAGCGGGCCTCGGCCTTATACTCGGTCTTCTGCTCCTCGTTGAGCTCCGGGCAGCGGTCCACGTTCTCCATGAAGATACCGGCCTCGCGGATACCATAGTACATGTTGCGGTACTTGGTGGCGGTGAAGGTGTCGTCCGGAGTCTGCGTCTCGAACATATATCGGCCAAAGCGGGCGTTGGGGAAAGAGGCCGATGTCTCATCGGAGACATTGGCGTCAAAGGCTTCGTTGTTGCTGGCCGGATCGGCGTCGTTCGGAATCCAGCTATAGACGTTCCACAGATATTGCATGGTGGTGGTTCTCTTCTCCCAGATGGTATCCGACGTCAAGGCATCATCCGGCTGACGGTCCAGATACTTGTCGCAGGCAACCAGGGAAAAAGAAGCCGCAAATAAAAGGATAAATATCTTTTTCATATCGAAATTCTATTTTAGAAGCTGGCGCTGATACCGAAGCTGAATACACGGGTGGTAGGATAGGAATAGACGGAGGTTCCGCCGGAACCGGTCAGGTTCGGATCCCACAGCTTGAACTTGCTGAAGGTAAGGAGGTTCTGTCCCTGCACATAGATGCGGAGGGCGCTCATGCGCATGCGGGAGGTCCACTTGGCGGGAAGCGTATAACCCAGCTCCACGTTCTGGAGGCTAATATAGCTCGCGTCACGGGTCCAGAAGTCGGACACCTGCGTGTTGTTGGTGCTCTCGTTCAGGTAGGTCAGGCGAGGATAGATCGCGTTGGGGTTCTGGGGCGTCCAGGAGTTGCCGTACAGGTCGGAGATCATGTTGGAAGTCTCCGGACGGCCGTCCGTGGAAGTGATACCCGTCACCAGGAGCTTGGCCTGGGACATCATGTTCAGGGAAACGTGGTCCACACCCTTGAAGAAGAAACCGAAGTCCAGGCCTCTCCACTCGATGGAACCGCCGAAGCCGTAGTAGATCTCGGGGACGTCGCGATAGCCGATGGCCTTGCGGTCGTTGGTGTTGATGACACCGTCACCGTTCAAGTCCACGTAGCGGATGTCGCCGGGCTGAGGGGTGAACAGGGACTGGTCGGCGTGGGCGTCAATCTCGGCCTGGTTCTGGAAGAGACCGTCGGAGACATAGCCGAAGGGCTGCCAGTAGGCCTGGCCCGTGCTGTTCAGGTAAGGATACTGATAGGCGGCCTCGTCGCAGTTCACCAGGACGTTGCGGGCGAAGGTGTAGGTACCCTTGGCGGTGAGCATCACCTCGCCGACCTTCTGGTGATAGTCGGCAGAGAAGTCGAAGCCGGAGTTGTCCATCTCACCCATGTTCACGTAAGGGGTGACGGAGATACCGGAGTAGTAAGGGAGGGATTTACGGCTCAGGAAGATGCCGGAACGGTGCTCCTTGAAGACATCGGCCTGGATCTTGAGCTTGCCGAAGAGGGAAAGGTCGATACCGGCATCCAGCTTTTCGGCCACTTCCCAGCTCACGTTCGGGTTGGAGATATCGCCTTCCTTGATACCCTTGTGCTCGGTGACGCCGGTGCCGAAGTAGCCGGAGCCGGAGCCCGCGATGGTACCCAGGTAGATGAAGCGGCGGTTACCGCCGATCTGGTCGTTACCGACCTGGCCCCAGGAGCCGCGGATCTTGAACATGTCCACCACATTCTTGAGGCTACCCCACCAGGGCTCCTCGGAGATGAGGTAACCCAGGGCGACGGACGGGAAGAAGCCGAAGCGCTTGCCCGGGGAGAAGTTCTCGGAGCCGTTGTAACCGGCGTTGAACTCGAAGAAGTAGCGGTTGGCGTAGTTATAGGTCAGACGGCCGGCGATACCCTGGTTGCGGTAAGGCAGGGAGTACTGGGAAGAGCTGGCGCTGTCTCCCAGGAGGCTGCGGCTGGACTGCTGGAACAGGAAGAGGCCCGTGATGTTGTGGTGGCCGAAGGAACGGTCGTAGTTCAGGGAAGCCTCGATGTAGAGGCGGCGGTTACCGGAGCCGCCCTTCTTGTACTCAAGCGTCTGGCTGCCGGTCTTGGACTGTTCCAGGATGAGGTTACCCTCGTCGTCGCGGCCGGTGGCATAGTAGCAGTCATAGGCACGCGTGTGGTCGAACCAGTGGGAGTTCACGGCGTCGAAGGACACTTTGGCGTTGGCGCGGAGGCCCGGAGTGAGCCAGCCCAGGTTGTGGGTCACACCTACGAGGGCCTGGGCATTGTTGTCGAAGGACTGGCGATAACCAGTCTCGGTCACCATGGCATAGGGGTTCACAGCCATACCGGCCGTCTCGCCGGTAGAGTATTTCTCGGGGAAGAGCACGCCGGGAACCAGCAGGGAATACTCGAAGATGCGGTTGGAATCGGTTCCCGGCTTGTTCCGCTGCTCAAAGATGGTAGCGAGATTGAGGTTCAGGGTGGTGTTCTTCTCCACCTGGATATCCACGTTCGCACGGAAATTATACTTGGTGTAGCGCATCTCCGTACCGTATTTCACGGAAGAGTCTTCCTTATAGAGACCGCCTTCCGTGTAGAGACCGCCGCTCACGTAGTACTTCACGGTGCTGTTACCGCCGGTGATCTGTACGTTGGCGCGGTGGCTGGTGGCGCTGCGCTTGAAGATCTTGTCCATCCAGTTCACGTTGGGATAGAGGTCGGGATCCACGCCGCTCAGATGCTTCTGCATCACCTCGGGGGTATAATAGTCGTAACCCGCGGCAGCGTTCACCATCTCCATATACTGCTGTCCGTTGCACACCTGGGGAATGCGGGTGGCCGAGACGGTGCCCATTTCATATTTGGCAGAGACCATGGCCTTGGACTCGGTACCGGTATGCGTCGTGATGATGATGACACCGTTAGCGCCGCGCACACCGTAGATGGCCGTGGCCGATGCGTCCTTCAGGACGGAGAATTCCTTGATATCGTTGGGATCCACCAGGTCGATGGAACGCTCTACGCCATCCACCAGGCAAAGGGGCGTGTTGCCACCGGAGAACGACGAGACGCCGCGGATCCAGAAAGTGGAACCGGAACCCGGCTCACCGCTGTTCTGATAAGAAATGATACCGGACACCTGGCCGCCCAGCAGATTGGAGATCTTGGCGGTGGGAGCCTTGAGCTGGTCAGGAGCGATCGTCGTGATGGCGCCGATGACGCTGGCTTTCTTCTGCGTACCGTAACCCACGACGACGGTCTCTTCGATGGCAAGGTTACCCGCCGTGAGCGCGATATTCGCCGTCTGGTCCTTTCCCGTCAGTTCGACGGAATAATCTTCAAATCCGAAGAAAGACACGCAAAGGGTTGCGTACTTGCCTTCATACTTAATGGAATAACGGCCCTCTGCATCAGAAATGGTACCATAGGACGAATCCTTGATCCATACCTGAGCACCGACAACCGGTTCATGTGTAGCAGCATCCGTGACAATACCCTGTACTGTCTGGGACGTCTTGCTTTGAGCAACTGCCTTCGGCGCAAGGCCGAAGCAGCACACTAAACATAGGAGAGCTGAAATCAGCCCATGTTTAGATACGTGGTGTGCACTCATAATAGATTAGTAAATTAGTTATTTATGGTTAGTTGATCTTGATGCTGTTGAGAAGATCGAGCTTTCCGTCTCCGATGAGTTTGAGGATGAGTTCCCCGAAAAGGCCGTTCTGCCAGGCGAACCAGGAACGGGTATAGTTCGCGGGATCGTCCACGTGGAAGGATTCGTGCATGAATCCGGTTCCGGCGTCTGTTTTCATGAGGGTTTCGATGCACCATTTGATTTCATCGTCGTCCTGGCTGGTGAAGGCCTTCATCATGATGGACATGGGCCAGGCCATGTCGTAGCCCACATGGGGGCCGCCGATTCCCTCGGCCACTTTTCCTTTAAAGAAATAGGGATTGCTTTCGCTCCAGACAAAGCGGCGGGTGTTCTGGTAGATAGGGTCGTCCACGGGGACATCGCCCAGATAAGGCATGGCCAGCAGGCTGGGGACATTGGCGTCGTCCATCAGCAGATGGTTCCCGAAGCCGTCCACCTCGAACGCGTAGATGGTGCCGAACTCAGGGTGATTATACGTAGCGTATTTCTTCAGGGCCGACTCCACTTCGCCGGCCAGCTCCCGGCACTGCTGCGCCAGGTCTTCCCGCCCGTTCACCACGGTGAGAATCTCGGCCGCCTTCCTGAGGGAAGTGACGGCGAAGAAGTTGGACGGAACGAGGAACTGGAAGGTAGTGGCGTCGTCGGAGGGACGGAAGGCCGATACAATCAGCCCTACGGGATTCACCGGGGTCCCCTTTCCGCCGTTGCTCAGCGAGTCAAAGGAGCGCGTGGTCCTGCGCATGAAAGAATAAGGGCCGATGCCTTCTTTCCGCTGCTGCTCACGGAAGGTCTTGAGCACGTTTTCCATCGTCTTCACCCAAAGGTCGGAGAAGATGGAACTGTCACCGGAAATCTTCCAGTATTCGTAGGCAAGGCGGATGGGATAGCAATGGGAATCGATTTCCCATTTGCGCTCGTGCACGCCGGGGAGCATGTCCGTTATATCCGAGCTCCACTCTCCCCGTTTGTCCTCTTCCTTATAGAAGGCATTCGCGTAAGGGTCTATGCAGATGCATTTGAACTGGCGCAGAATGACGCCGGCGATGAGCTGCTTCAACTGGGGGTCCTCGTTGATCAGGCTCAGATAGGGCCACACCTGGGCGCCGGAATCCCGCAGCCACATGGCATGGATGTCACCCGTATATACAAAGGTGTCGTCGTCACCCACCGGATGGACCGTGGTGTCAAGCGTGTTGGGAAAACAATTGGCAAATATCCAGGCCAGCCTGTCATTTTCAAGGAGCTTGGACACTTCCTTGATTTTCGCTTCAACGGCGGTGGAGACGAAAAGTCTCTCACTGGGAGAAGGGCGCTGGGACTTATACTTCTTGGCCTGGCCGACAGCAGCGGTGGCAAGCAGGAGAATCAGGGCGAGATAAACAGGTTTTTTCATTTTAGTGCTTAAAACTTGACGCAATATTAGTCAATTTAACGCCTAAGGTTTGTATCATTTTGTGACAAAAATGCATCACAAAATGTTTTGCCTGTCATAAAATGATAATATCTTTGCAGAGCTAATACTAAAAACGTCTATTATGAAGGCTAAGGCATTTGTTGTAATATTGGCGCTGACGCTGCTCTCCCCTGCGGCATCGGCTACAAGGGTAAAAACCATCTCCTCGCAGGAGGGCATCTCCAATAATGCAATTTGTGCCATTCATCAGAATTCGCTGGGGCATCTGTATATCGGAACCATGGACGGTCTCAACATCTGGGACGGGATAGGTCTGAAGAACTTTGTCCCGCTGGACGGGAAGAATTATTTCTCCGGAAACCAGATCAGATACATTATTCCCGGACAGGACGGGCTACTCTACCTGCAGACCAACTACGGAACCGCACGTCTTGACATGGTTACCCGGGAGGTCGATTTCTTTGACCAGCTGGCCCTGGCCACCGTCATCGCCGTCACGGGGGATGGCAACATCTTCTCCATCAGCAAAAACAAGGTACTCTCCTATCTGGACACCGCCACCGGGCAGCAGACGACCTATCCGGACATCAGCTTCGCAGACGGGGAAATCATCAAGCAAATGTTCCTTCTGGATGACGGAAGGCTGTGCATCCTCACCGCCGGGGACAGCTGTCTCATCTCCTTCGCGGAAGACGGCTCCATCCGGAACATCGAAAACACGGGCATCGGATGCCTGTTTGCATCGGCCCGCCGCGACGACGGCAGCCACATTGTCATATCGGCCGACGGAAGCATTCTGAAAATGGACGGGAGGGACGGACGGATGGAGCAGATCTCCCGGATCAAGTCCCCTCTCCTTGCCAGCGACCGCATTACCGGAATCATCGCCGACGAAAACGAGTGTCTGGTCAGCTTCATGCAAAGCGGTGTCATGCGTCATGATTATGAAAGCGGGCATCTGGAGAAAACGGAGATCAACTGCGGCGTCTTTTCCATGGTCAAGGACCGGTTCCAGCCCATCGTGTGGGTGGGAACGGACTGCAACGGCCTCATCCGCTGGAGCGACCAGGCGACGGATATATCCTGTATTGTCTATGACCGCCTGCCCTATTCCATAGAAATGCCCATCCGAAGCATCTGTATGGACAGAGAGGGCAGCCTGTGGCTGGGGACAAAGGGCGACGGCCTCTACAGGATCCGTCACTTCTCTCCCCAGGGCGTGTTTGACGTCAAGAATACAGACCGCTTCACCACGGACAACAGTGCCATCGGGAACAATGCCGTGTTCACCATCCGGGAAAGCCGGGAGGGCTTTCTGTGGATGGGAGGGGAAGGCAAGGGATTATCGGCCTATTCCTTCAAGACGCGCCGCATCGAGCCCGTCAAGGGGAGCGAGCGCTTCGTCAAGGTGCACGATCTGCTGGAGACGGACGGCCATGTCCTCTGGGTGGCGACGGACGAGCAGGGATGCTACCGGTGCCGGTTCAGGACGGTGGGCGGCGTCCCTGAAATCACTGAAACACAGGAACTGAGTTTCGTAAAGCCCTTCGGGCGCACTCCTTCGGTGTTTTCCCTTGCCATGCAGGATGATTCCACGCTCTGGTTTGCCAGCCGGGGAAACGGCGTGTTGGCTTATAACATCCAGACCGGCCAGTCGCGCGTGGTGCAGTTCTCCCCGGACTTCGGCCTGGCCGTCAACGAAACTTTCTACGCTGCCAAAGCGAAGGGAATGTTGTTCGCCACCGGAAACGGCATGGTCGCCTACGACCCGGCCACGGATTCCGTCACCCTTCCCGACTATGTTCCCCGGAAGGCAATCCACTCGATCCTGCAGGACGGGAACGGCAATATCTGGATCACGACCAATTCCGGCATCATCTCCCTGGACGAGGATTTCCGCTACCGTACATCCTTCAACCGATTCTCGGGAATTGACGTGCTGGAGTATTCAGACGGAGCCTGTTTCCGGGACCCCGGAAGCGGGAAGCTGTTTTTCGGCGGCATCAACGGATTCACCGTCATTGACGAGGGTTCCGCCGGCAACGAAACCCGTTCAAACTATACGCCGGACATCCACATCACCAACTTCATCCAGAACAACGAATACTCGCACATCAGCCTGAAGATGAAGGACGGAAAGCTGAGAATCCCCTACTCCAAATCCATCTTCGGCATCGAATTCTCCCTGGTGGACAACCTCAACTTCCCGGATTACCAGTTCAGCTACACCATTGAAGGGTACGACGACAACTGGACCACCAACAGCAGCAACATCATCTACCTCCCTTCCCTGAATCCGGGAGACTATACGCTGAAAATCAAATATCTGAACCAGGCTACGCAGTTCGAAAGCGGAGAGTACAGCCTGGACATTTACATCATACCGCCCGTTTACAAGCGCTGGTGGGCGAAGATGATTTACCTGCTCCTGGCGATATCGGCCATCTATCAGTTAATCCGCTACATCCGGAGCAAGTACGTCTCCATGAAGGAAAGGTATGAGAAGGAGATTGTCAAGGTGAAGGAGGAGACGACAAGCGCCATCACGGAGGAGCTGTCCGTACAGATTACGTTCATCCTGGGACTGTGCCAGCAGATCAGGCAGCAGACACAGAGCAACGCCAACCTTGCCGAAAAGGTGAACCTTGTCGAATACAACATCGCGAGGATTAACCGGACCCTGCAGATCCTCAATGACTACGAGGAAATCTCCGAAACCCAGCCGGGAGAGGTCACGATCATCCATGTGAGCCAGATTGCCAGCGAGCTGCTGGATATCATGAACTTCAACTCCAACAACCGGGGCGTCACGCTGCTCCACGAGATAGAGAAGGATATCGTGATTCCCATCAACAAGGAGGCCTTCCTCACCATGTTCAACACCCTCATTTACAAATGCATTTCCATCGCTTCGGGGAAAAAGGAGATCGGCCTGGCCCTCAGGAAGCGGGAGGAGGGCGGCCTTCTCATGCACGTGACGGTGACCATGGATGAGGCGCAGTACGGGGAAACGGTGGCCATGCTGGAGAAAGGCAGCTTCGAGCTCATGCTGTGCAACAAGCTGGTCCGCCAGATGAACGGCCATATCGGCCACAGCTATGACGGGGAGGCCGGCGCGATGGTCCTGGATATCGTCCTTCCCCGGCAGGGCATGGAAATCCCGTTCCCCGTGCAGATGAAGACGGACCTCCACCTGGACAAGATCTACCTGATCAGCGCCAACAAGGAAATCTCTTCCTTCCTGAAGTATTTCATGTCCGAGAAATATAACGTGCGGGAATACAGCACGGCCGATGCCGCACTCGCCGACGTCCAGAGCCAGATGCCCGTTGCCATCATGTATGACGTAACCTCCATGATGAACACCTTCGCCCGGTTCACGGAGAAGATGAAGGAGAACAAACGGACCGGACAGATCCCTGTCATCGCCCTCACATCCTCGCTACAGGTGAAGGAAAAAGAGGAATGCATGGCGCTGGGAGCCGACCTATGCATCACCTTCCCGTTCAACATGGATTACCTGCATGCGGCGCTCGAAAAGATGCTGAACAAGCGGGAAAGCATTGCGGAATACTACAAGTCTCCCATCAGCACCTATGTGATGGACGAGGGCAGGATTCTCCACCGGGACGACAAAGAGTTCATGAATAACCTGTTCGGCATCATCGACGACAACCTGTCCAATCCTGGATTAAGTGCGCCGATGATTGCCGAGAAACTAGGTATGGGAACACGCGTGCTGTACAGGAAGCTTGCAGACATTACCGACAGGACCCTCCATCAGATCATCAAGGAATCCCGCATGGAAATGGCCACCAAGCTGCTGTATTCCTCCAAGCATACCATCGACGAAATCATGTACCGCGTCGGTTATGACAACCGCAGTACGTTCTACCGGAATTTCAAGGAGGCCAAGGGAATGACCCCCAAGGAATACCGGGACGGAATCAAGGAGAATACCCTGAAGACGCTCAGCTCTACTCTTTCGTAAAGATAACGGCGAAGCCGCCGCCGGGAGCCATGTGCATGGGCAGGGAGCTCTGGGCCGATACTTCGGCTTCCTTCACCAGGAAGTCGTCGCCGAAGTACTCCGCATTGGGGCCGTCACGGTAGATGACCGCTTTCCAGGAGCCTTCGCCCAGGAAAGAGAGATCCACGTTTACGTCGCGGGCTTCCCAGTTGGTAAGGCCTCCCAGGTACCAGACACCGTCCTTCTGGCGAGCCGTCACAATGTATTCACCCACGCTGCCGCAGGGAATGACGGTCTGGTCGAAGACCGTGGGAATGGAAGCGATGTAAGAGGTGGTAAGGGGCTCTTTCTCGTACAGGGAAGGAGAGTCGCAGAGGATGCCCAGCGGCTGGTCCACCACCACATAGAGAGCCACCTGATGGGCGCGCGTACCCTGGCTGGCACCGGCACGGGCTACGCGTACGGCCTCACCGCGGGCAGCGCTGCGCATGGCACCCGGGGTGTAGTCTGCGGGGCCGCTCACCTGGCGGATGTACGGGAAAGTAACGTCATAAAGCGGCATGTCCAGTCTGCCGTTGCTCAGGTTCTCTTCGCCATATACACCTTCAAAGCCCAGCAGGTTGGGCCAGGTGCGGTTCAATCCGGCCGGCTTGTACATGCCGTGCAGGTCCAGCACCAGCTGGTGTTCAGCGGCGCTCTGGGCCAGGGCTGTGATCTGGTTCACTGTAAGCTGGTCCTGTCCGTCGAAGAAGTCCAGTTTGAAACCGGCTACACCCAGGGCCTTGTAGTGGTCAAACACCTTGTCGATACCCAGTTTGTCCACCAGGCCGCCGGTGCCCCAGAGAATCAGTTTCACGCCCTTGGAGGCGCCATAGTCGCACAGGGCCTTCATGTCAATCTCCGGGATGGGGTTCAGCATGTTGGGGGCTTCGTACCAGCCTTCGTCCAGAATCACATACTTGAGGCCATAGGTGGAGGCAAAGTCGATGTGATGCTTGTACGTATCCGTATTGATACCGCAGGGGAAGTCCACGCCGATGAGCTTGAAGTCGTTCCACCAGTCCCAGGAAGAGTAGCCGGTCTCGATCCAGGAAGTATCCTCCACGCGGGAAGGAGAGCCCAGCAGCCAGGAAAGGTTGTTGGTGGGAAGGTCCTTGTCCTCGGCGGCAAAGCCGATGATGCGCCAGGGGAAGCTGCGGGTACCGGTGGTACGAGCGATGATGTCGCCGTAGTCGGAGCGGCGCTGGTTGTAGCGCCAGGAATATTTGAAAGCAGCCGGAATGGGCGGGAACACGGCCGACCAGCAGCCGGCGTTGGTTTCAACGTACATGCCCGGGTAGTCGAGGATATCGGCCTCCATCAGAAGGAGGGAGCCTTTCTCTGCCGTACGGGTAAGGATGGGCAGGAAGGCGAAGCACTCAGTGGGAGCCGTTTCTCCGGCCTTCACGAAGGTGTAGGTGTTTTCGAAGGAGGATTCGTAGATGTCGCTCCGGCGACCGGCCTGATACGGGATAAACGCATCCATGGCGTCGCCGGTGTGGAACTCCACAATCTCGTTGCGGACATTCAGGGAGTCCTTCAGGGAGGTCACGAAGCGGTAGGCCACGCCCTCGTCATAGGCGCGAAGCTCCACTGCGTATCCGCCTTTCATCTGCAGGGTAAGGGCATTGTACTCCTCCGGAATGCTGGCCTGTCTGTAGATAGGGGTATTGACCGTACCGCGTACTTGTTTCTTCACGGCGCGGCGCACGACGGCCTTGTCACCGAGTACCTTGGTGCTGCCGCCCGGCAGCGCCAGTTCCAGCCCCAGCCGGTTGCCGCTGGTGACAGCTACGCCGTCAATGGAAAGCGACCAGGTGGTCTGGGCGCCGCAATCAACACGGAGGGACAGCCGCCCGGACGGACTCTTCACCTCATAGGGTTTTGCCTGGAGAGCAAATACGGAAAGAAGAAGACACAGAAAGGAGATACAATGTTTCATACAAAATAGTTTTTACAATTCTTAGGAAAAATCGGAGAATGCGGACCCAAAGATACCTACATCTCCCGAATCCGCCAAATTTATTTTCTTTCCGGGCTTGTTGGCGTGGCAGGTGGGAGGCCGTGGCGCTGCAGGTGGGAGGCCGTGGCGCTGCAGGTGGGCAAAAACCTTTGCCACCTGCGGCACTGGAACGCACCAGTCGCCATTTTGCGTGGCAGGTGGTGCACAAAAATGCCCACCTGCGACGGTGAGGTGGCTATCGCAAGCGATATTTTGAAAATCGGCCGATTTCATCTACTTTTGTGCCCATGGAAGAAAAGAACATACTCCTTGCCGGCATGCTCTCCCATGCCGATCCCGGCCAGGTGGCCGGCCTCGCCCGCTTTTTTAAGACAGGGCCGGGACAGTACGGCGAGGGAGACCGGTTTCTGGGCATCAAGGTTCCCGTTACCCGCGCGGTCGTGAAGGAGAACTGGAAGGAGACCACCTTCCAGGATTTGGAGGAGTGTATCGTCAGCGAATACCACGAGGTGCGCCTGGCCGCCCTTCTCACCCTTGTGGAAATCTTTTCCCACTCCCGCAAGAATCCAGGCAGACAAAAGGAGTGCATAGACTTTTATCTGAGCCATACCGCATACATCAACAACTGGGACCTGGTCGATCTCAGTTGCTACCCACTTCTGGGTGTATGGCTGCTGGATAAAGACCGTTCCCTGCTCTACGACCTGGCGAGGAACGGAAAGACGCTGTGGGAGCAGCGGATCGGCATGGTGAGCACCATGACATTCGTCCGCCACGGACAGCTTCAAGATACCTTTGACATAGCCGATATCCTCATCGGCCACCCGCACGACCTTATTCACAAGGCGGTGGGCTGGCTGCTGAGGGAGGCCGGAAAGCGGGACCAATCGGCCCTCATCGCCTGGCTCGAGCCCCGTTACCGCACAATGCCGCGCACCATGCTACGCTATGCTATCGAGAAGTTCCCGGAGGAGAAGCGCAAGGGCTACCTCAGTACCACTCCACGCCGTCCAGCTCCAGAATGTTGCCAGGCAGCGAAGGATTGGGAGTAAACAGGAAGGTGTAGCCCTCCAGGCAGCGGGGAATCCGGTTCAGGAAGGACAGCTGCGGCTCCCCGTAGTCTCCGGAGCCGCCGTACAGGGTAATGCTGCGGCGCGTATCGTCTTTCAGATACCAGCCGCCGCCGTGAACTTTCACGTAGCCGTGCACTTCCTCGTAGGCTCGCACCAGATCCCGGTGCTGGTCCACCAGACCAAACAAGAAAGTCCCCACCAGCGGAGTGGCGGGGTCTGAAACCAAAACGAATTTGGGATGGCTCATCAAAAAGCTATGACAGCAGTTTCTTGACGACGGCGGAAATGGTGCGACCGTCCGACTGCCCGGCAAGCGCCTTGTTGGCGGCGCCCATCACCTTGCCCATATCCTTGATGGAAGTGGCGCCCACGGAGGCGATAATCTCCTTGACCTTGGCCTCTACCTCGGCCTCGGTGAGCTGCGCGGGGAGGTATTTTTCCATGACAGAGGCCTCGGCCAGTTCATTATCGGCCAGCTCCTTACGGCCTGCAGCGACGAACTGTTCGGCGGCCTCGCGGCGCTGCTTCACAAGCTTCTGGATCATTTTCTGGACGTCCCCGTCCGTCACTTCGTGGGAGCCGCCCTCGGCGGTCTTGAAAAGGAGGATTTCGCCTTTTACGGCACGGGTTGCATTTAAAGCTACGGTATCCTTGGCCTTCATCGCGGCCTTGATATCTTCCTGAATCTGTTCTTCGAGTGTCATTTTACTATTGAAAATTTGTCAAAGTCCGACATTGATTTGGACTTTTCCAGCAAATTTATCTTTTTCGGGGCAGAAATCAAAAGACTTTTTGCCGGGGATGAGTTTTTTTCCTAAATTTGAAAAAATTTAAGAATGAACTTTAACGGAATAATAGTAGGGGCGGCCGTCTTCCTGATTATCGGAATCTGCCACCCCATCGTCATCAAACTGGAATACAATTATGGAAAGAAGAGCTGGTGGGTCATGGCGCTCGCCGGCGTCATTTTTTCCTGCGCATCCCTCTTCGTAAAGGACTCGCTCTGGTCCACCGTCCTGGGCGCCGCAGCCTTCTCCTGCTTCTGGGGCATCCATGAGATCATCACCCAGGAAAAGCGTGTTCTCAAGCGCTGGTTCCCCGAAAACCCCAAGCGCCACGCCTACTACGAGCAAAAGCGGAAAGAGCTACAGCTTTAGGCCGAACACCTCCGCCTTCCTGCCGGCCATCACGCAACCGAGGCCGATGGCCATCAGCGCCACCGCCCCCAGCACATACTGCCGGTAGCTGTGCAGAAAAGCGTGGAACTCATTCAGGGCCGATGTTCCCTCCGCATCGACCGGATAGAAGTACGCCAGGGCCGTGAGCCCCGCCCCGATGACGAGGCCTGCCAGGAGCGCCACCACAAGGGCTTTGTGCAGCCGGCTGCTCTGCCGGTCCACCTCGGCCTTGATTCCCTCCACGCTCTCCATCCTGCGACGGGTTTCCAGGATGAAGGTAGGATTCTCCTTCACCACCGGTTTATTGTCTCTCAGATATTGTTCGATGTCTTTCATAAGCTGATGTATTCTTTAAGATGTCCCCTTCCGCTGGAAAGATGATATTTTACCGTCCCCGAAGGAATGCCCAGGATGGCCGATATCTCCTTGATACTCTTGTCCTCGAAGTAGAACAGCACGATAGCTGCCTTCTCATTCTGGGGAATCCGCTCCAGCGCCTGATACAGCTGCTGGTAGCGGAAAGACGCATCCGAAGTATCCCCGGACGGAACCGCCATCGCCTCGTTGCTTTCCAGGGCGGCATAATCCCTGCCGGGTTTCCGGCAATGGTCGATATAGCAGTTGTACGCGATCCTGAACAGCCAGGTGCTGAATTTGGACAGCCCCAGGAAACCGGCCGATGCGACATAGGCGCGTACCAGAGCGTCCTGGGCGATATCGTCGGCCAGGGCATCATCGCCACAGCACAGGCCAAGCAGGAACCTGCGTAGGGGCTCCTGCTCTGCCTTTACCAGGCTTATGAAACGCTCCTGATTCATCTTGTTACAGAGCGTTCTCTTCCGCTTCTATCTCCTTGGCCAGCATTTTCTTGCCGACAAAATAGGAGATGAACAGGCCGATTCCGACAGCTACCATCACAGCGCCGGCCACGGGCATCATGTTGCTCATGAAAAATGCCGGCGAGCCGATGAGCCAGAGAATCAGGAAAGCCGCTCCCATGAGCGAGACGATGCACGCACCGGAGAGCTTTTCAACGAGCTCTTCCTTGATGCTCTTGGGTTTGCGGGATTCCGACTTGAAGAATTCGGGATCAAGCTGGACACCGGACTCGATGGCCTTGAGCATGATTTCCGCTTTGCGGTTGGTAGCGTTCTGCTTGGTAAGTCCGACGATAAGCACAATGGCTACGGGAAGGACGACACACACGAAGATGGGGACTACGATTTCCATAATTGTATCAATTTTTATGTTTAACTTTTCCCGCTTCAGGAGCGGTTTCATCCATTAGACGGAACCACCGCACAAAAGGTTGGAAAAATTTTGATAAAAATACAAAAATCTTCCCATGGACAAAAAAAGGAGAGCGCGACAAAGCGTTCTCCTTGTGAAGTACCCCCGCTCGGAATCGAACCGGGACCAACGGAACCGGAATCCGTTATTCTATCCTTTAAACTACAGGGGCATCCCGTTTAGGGAATGCAAATTTAGTTATTTTTTGCTAAAAAACGAATTTTCCGGACGGCGTTTTATTATTTGCGGATTCGGGGGAAAATGGCTATATTTGTATGGTTATATACGTATCATAACTGAATGAGTAAAAAAGCCTATATTTTTCCCGGGCAAGGCTCCCAGTTCCCCGGCATGGGAAAGGACCTCTACCCTGCACATAAAGAATTGATGGAACGGGCCAACGACATCCTCGGCTTCCGCATCACGGACATCATGTTCGAAGGAACAAGCGAGGACCTCAAGGCCACCAAAGTCACCCAACCCGCTATTTTCCTGCATTCCGTGGTGCTGTCCCTCAGCTGCGCCGAGAAACCCCAGATGGTAGCCGGGCACTCCCTCGGAGAGTTCAGCGCCCTGGTCGCCGCCGGCGCACTGGACTTCGAGGACGGCCTCAGGCTGGTATCCCTCCGTGCCCAGGCCATGCAGAAGTGCTGCGAAAAGGTTCCCGGAGCCATGGCGGCCATCATCGGCCTTCCCGACAAAACCATCGAAGAGGTGTGCGCCGGAATCGAAGGCGTGGTTCCCGCCAACTACAACTCCCCCGGCCAGGTGGTCATCTCCGGTGAGGAGACGGCCGTGGACAAAGCCTGCGAACTGCTCAAGGAAGCCGGCGCCAAGCGTGCCCTCCGTCTTCCGGTAAGCGGCGCCTTCCACTCCCCTCTGATGGAACCCGCCCGCGCCGAACTGGCCCAGGCCATCGAGGCCACTCCTTTCCACAAGCCCCACTGCCCCGTTTACCAGAACGTGACCGCCGCTCCCACCCAGGACCCCGACGTCATCAAGGAGAACTGCCTGAAGCAGCTCACCTCGCCCGTCCGCTGGACCCAGAGCGTGGAGAACATGCTCCGTGACGGAGCCTCCCACTTTGTGGAGCTGGGCCCCGGCAACGTGCTTCAGGGCCTTGTCAAGCGCATCGCCGGCCCCGAGGCGGCCATCACCGTCGAGGGCATTCAGTAAGACATTCAATAAAAATCAAAAAATTATATAAACCACATCTTTTTTACTATGGCAAAAGAAAAGAAATTCATCACCTGTGATGGTAACTATGCCGCCTCGAACATCGCATACCTGTTCAGCGAGCATGCCGCCATCTACCCCATCACCCCGTCCTCCACGATGGCAGAGAACATCGACGAGTGGGCTGCCCACGGCAAAAAGAACCTGTGGGGAGAAACCGTTAAGGTGACGGAGATGCAGAGCGAGGCCGGCGCCGCCGGTGCCGTGCATGGTTCCCTCCAGGCTGGTGCCCTCACTTCTACTTTCACGGCATCCCAGGGTCTTCTCCTGATGATCCCGAACATGTACAAAATCGCCGGCGAAATGCTGCCCACCGTATTCCACGTGAGCGCCCGCGCCCTGGCTTCCCACGCCCTCTCCATCTTTGGTGACCACCAGGATGTGATGGCCTGCCGCCAGACCGGCTTTGCCATGATCGCCTCCGGTTCCGTACAGGAAGCCCAGGATATCGCCGCCGTGGCCCACCTGTCCACCATCAAGAGCAGCATTCCTTTCCTGCACTTCTTCGACGGTTTCCGTACTTCCCACGAAATCCAGAAGATCGAAGCCCTGGACGAGGAAGCCCTCAAGGGCATGGTTTCCAAGAAGAGCCTCGCCAAGTTCCGCGAGCGCGCCCTCAGCCCGGACTCCCCTGTCACCCGCGGTACCGCCCAGAACGGTGACGTTTACTTCCAGGCCGTGGAAACCCGCAACCAGTACTACGAAGCCATCCCGGACATCGTGGCCCGCTACATGGGTGAAATCTCCGAACTCACCGGCCGCAGCTACCGTCCCTTCGAGTACTATGGCGCTCCGGATGCAGAGAATATCATCGTGGCCATGGGTTCCGTAACCGAAACCATCAAGGAAACCATCGACTACCTCGAGAGCCGCGGTCGCAAGTACGGTCTCATCACCGTCCACCTGTACCGTCCTTTCTCCGAGAAATACTTCTTCGCCGTACTGCCCAAGTCCGTCAAGAAGATTGCCGTCCTGGACCGCACCAAAGAGCCCGGCGCCGTGGGAGAACCCCTCTTCACCGACGTAAAGGCCCTCTTCCAGGGTAAGGAGAACATCACCATCGTAGGTGGCCGTTACGGTCTCTCCTCCAAGGACACCACCCCCGCCCAGATCGTTGCCGTATATGACAACCTGGACATGAAGGAGCCCAAGACGGACTTCACCATCGGCATTGTGGACGACGTCACCTTCAAGAGCCTTCCCATCAAGAAAGAGGTTTCCATCGTGAAGCCCGGCACCACCGAGTGCAAGTTCTACGGTCTGGGTTCCGACGGTACCGTCGGCGCCAACAAGAACACCATCAAGATCATCGGCTCCCACACGGACCTCTACAGCCAGGCCTACTTCGACTACGACTCCAAGAAGTCCGGCGGTTACACCTGCTCCCACCTCCGCTTCGGTGTGAGCCCCATCAAGGCCCCGTACCTGGTGAATACCCCCGACTTCGTCGCCTGCCACGTTCCTTCCTACCTCAAGAAATATGACGTTCTCAAGGGCATCAAGGAAGGCGGCACCCTCCTGCTCAACAGCCTCTGGGACGAGGAAGAAACCCTCAAGAACATCCCCGAGCACGTGAAGGCCATCATCGGCCGCAAGCACATCAAGCTGTATATCATCAACGCCACGAAGATCGCCGCCGAAATCGGCCTGGGCGGTCGTACCAACACCATCCTCCAGAGCGCCTTCTTCAAGATCACCGGCATCATCCCCTACGAGGACGCCGTGAAGTACATGAAGGAAGCCATCGTCAAGTCCTACGGCAAGAAGGGTGAGAACGTGGTGAACATGAACTACGCCGCCGTCGATCGCGGAGGTGAATATACCGAGGTGAAGATTCCGGCCGATTGGGCCGATCTTTCCGCCAAGTTCGAAAACCCGAACAAGGACCGTCTGGCTCCCAGCTTCGTCAAGGACATTGCCGATGTAGTGAACGCCCAGGCCGGTGACACCCTGCCCGTGAGCGCCTTCCTGCCTTACGCAGACGGCACCATGCCCGCCGGCACCGCCGCCTATGAAAAGCGCGGTGTGGCCGTGAACGTTCCCACCTGGGATGCAGAGAAGTGTATCCAGTGCAACACCTGCGCCTTCGTCTGCCCTCACGCCGCCATCCGTCCTTTCCTCCTCACCGAGGAAGAGGCAGCCAACGCTCCCGCAAGCGTCAAGCTCGCCCAGGGCAAGGCCAACCTCAAGGATTACAAGTACACCATCGCCATCTCCGTGGACGACTGCACCGGTTGCGGTAACTGCGTAGATGTGTGCCTGGCCAAGGACAAGGCCCTCACCATGGTTCCCTACATCAGCGACCACGAGGACCAGGCTGCCTTCGACTACCTGAACAAGAAGGTCGGTTACAAGGAGTACGTGGACAAGAAGGCCAACATGAAGAACAGCCAGTTCGCACAGCCTCTGTTCGAGTTCTCCGGCGCCTGCGCAGGTTGCGGCGAAACCCCCAACATCAAGACCATCACCCAGCTGTTCGGTGACCACATGATGATTGCCAACGCTACCGGTTGTTCCTCCATCTACGGCGCCTCCTTCCCGGCAAGCCCGTACTGCACCAACGCAGCAGGCCACGGTCCCGCATGGGCCAACTCCCTGTTCGAGGACTTCTGCGAATTCGGTCTGGGTATGAAGCTCGGCTCCGACCGCGCCCGTGAGACTGTTGCCAAGACCATGAAGGAAGCGCTCGAGTGCGAGTGCTGCAGCCAGGACATCAAGGCCCTCGCCGCCAAGTGGCTCGAGGCTCCCCAGGATCCCGCCGTCACCCGCGAGGTGGCCGACAAGATTGTCCCGCTCGCCAAGGAATGCTCCTGCGACACCTGCAAGAAACTGGTCGAGTACCAGCACTTCATCGTGGCCCGCAGCCAGTGGATCTTCGGCGGTGACGGTGCCTCCTACGACATCGGCTACGGCGGTCTGGACCACGTGCTCGCCAGCGGTGAGAACCTGAACATCCTGGTTCTGGATACCGAGGTTTACTCCAACACCGGCGGCCAGAGTTCCAAGGCTACCCCTGTGGGCGCTATCGCCAAGTTCGCCGCCTCCGGTAAGAAGATCCGCAAGAAGGATCTGGGCATGATGGCCATCTCCTACGGCTACGTCTATGTGGCTCAGGTGGCTATGGGTGCCAGCCCCGTGCAGTTCTTCAACGCCATCAAGGAAGCCGAGGCCTACAACGGCCCGTCCCTGATCATCGCCTACAGCCCCTGCATCAACCACGGTCTTAAGGCCGGCATGGGTCTGAGCCAGAAGGAAGAGAAGCTGGCCGTCGATTGCGGTTACTGGCACCTCTACCGTTACAACCCGGCTCTCGAAGGCACGGACAAGAACCCGTTCAGCCTGGACAGCAAGGAACCCGACTGGAGCAAGTTCCAGGACTTCCTCAAGGGCGAGGTCCGCTTCGCTTCCCTGTACAAGATGTTCCCCGAGCAGGCCGATGAACTCCTCCAGAAGACCGAGGAATTCGCCAAGATTCGTCTGAACACCTACAAGCGTCTCGCCGGCAAATAAACCGCAGACCTTATATTAATAAAAAGGGTTGGATTTTTTCCAACCCTTTTTTATATTTGTATAACCAGAACATTAAAACATTATGAAACATTTAATTGCTATAGCAGTGGCCCTGCTGCTTGGAGTTCCCAGTTTTGCACAAAAGAACTACACCGAAAAACTTGATATTGAGAACGAACAGTTCTTCAATATGTTAGTGAATATTCAACTTGATATGCAAAAAGACAGCGTCTTGAGTATTCTTGGGGGGCCCTATAAAAAAGCTGCAATCAAAACCTGCAACGGAGTTCTATACGAATCAATTTCATATAGAACTGATGTATTTAAGAAATCATGTTTTAGATCAGCAATCGTGTACTCTTTTATCTTTAGGAACTCAATTCTTATCATGATACACGAAGAAGAACACTTCTCCGGCGAAAATCTAGGCCAACAACAGGGCATTGATTTATGGGAAATCGCCAAGAATTACGAAGACAGCAAATAGAGATCTGGAAAAGGGTGACCCAAGAGTTAAGTTGACTCAGGTCACTCTTTATTATTTCGAAAACACGGAACAAAAAGTTTCGTTAGCCAGATCGTACGCGGCCTGGATGCGTCTGGCATAAGGGAGGAATGCCTCTCCGGATGGCGTAAGGGCCAGTTCGCGGCCCCGCAGAAACAGCTGGACGCCAAGTGAAGCCTCCAGGGAAGCAATCTGTGCGCTCACCGCAGGTTGGGTAACGCCCAGTTGCACAGCCGCCGCAGAAAAAGATTCTTTCTCAACAACGGTAAGAAAAGCACGAATTTTGTTATCATCCAGCATAATATCGCAAATTTAAAGATATTTGTTTAAACTAATCCCAAAAAAGCGATGAAAAAACTATTCATTACTTTGGGCGCCCTCGCCTTGACGGTTGTCATGGCCCTGGCGCAAGAACCCACCCGCGAACAGGTCGAGGCAGCTCTGGCCCAGACCCCCAAAATTCCCAACACGGAGAAAGTGACCATCGGCCACCTCGAAAATGGCCTCACTTACTACATCCGTCACAACGAACTACCGGCCGGCCGCGCTGAGTTCTACCTGGCCACCAACGTCGGTGCCATCCAGGAGAACCAGCCCGATCAGGACGGTCTCGCCCACTTCCTGGAGCACATGTGCTTCAACGGTACCGAACATTTCCCCGGTAAAGCCATTCTGGATTACCTGCGCTCCATCGGCGCGGAATTCGGCCGCAACATCAACGCCGCCACCGCATTCGAGGAAACCCGCTACATGCTCAACAACATGCCCGTCCAGCGCGAGACGGTAGTGGACAGCTGCCTGATGATCCTGGCCGATTATTCCCACTACGTCCTGAACGAACCCGCCGAGATTGACGCCGAACGCGGTGTCATCATCGAGGAGCGTCGTCAGCGCCGCAGCGCATCCTGGCGCAATATGGAAGCCGCCCTCCCCTACTGCTTCGGCCCGGACAGCAAGTTGGCCCAGTGCACCCTCATCGGCACGCAGGAGCACCTGGAGACCTTTAAATATGAAAGCCTGAAGGATTTCTACGAGACCTGGTACCACCCCGGCAACCAGGCTGTCATCGTCGTCGGTGACGTGGACGTCGCCCGCACCGAGGCCAAGATCAAGGAAATCTTCGGAGTCATCCCCGCCAAGGAGAATCCCGTGAAGAAACCCATCCAGGAAATCGCAGACCATGACGAGCCCCGCGTAGGCATCCACACGGATCCCGAGAATACAAACCCGTTCATCCAGTTTGACTGGCACAGCCCGGCCAACCCTGAAATCATCAACGCCACCACCATCGGCATGGCCCAGGGGCTCATCAAGGACATCATCTCCTCTGTGATGAGCGAGCGCATCAATGATATTACCTCCAAGGCCGATTCCCCCTTCTTCGGCGGCCACTTCGGCATCACCGAACTCATCTATGAGGACATCGATGCCGTAGAAGGAGAGGTAGCCCTTAAGAGCGACAACATCCTGGAGGGCTTCCGTGCCTTCTACACCGAGATTGAGCGCCTCAAGCGCTACGGTATCACCGACGACGAACTCGCCCGTGTCAAGACGAACTATCTCTCCGGTCTGGAGGCCAGCGTCAACCGCGCCGCCACCCGCCAGAACTCCGAATTCATCGGTGATATCCTGCAAAACTTCTTTGACAAATATCCCATCCTGGAACCGGAAGACAGGCTCGAGATTATCCAGGCCATGTTCGCCCAGGTCAATCCCACCCTGGTGAACCAGGTACTCGGCCAGCTGTATGAAGGCCACAAGAACCTCGTCATCTTCTATGCCGGTCCCGAGAAGGAAGGCATCCAGACGCCCACCCAGGAGCAGATCCTCAAGGTGATGGAAGAGGTGGAAGCCTCCGAAATCGCAGCGCCCGAAGGCGGTGAGGTCCCCGAGGCCTTCCTGGACCCCGCCAAGCTGAAGGGTGCCAAGGTTGCCAAGACCGCCAACGTCATCTATGGCGCCACTGAATGGACACTCAAGAACGGCGTAAAAGTCGTGGTCTATCCCACCGACCTGCAGAAGAACCAGATTCTCTTCGACATCTTCAAGGATGGCGGCACCTCCCTCATCCCGGCCGAAGACCTCGCTTCCTTCGACATCAACATGATTTCCTTGTTCCAGAGCAACAGCGGCGTGAGCCAGTTCTCCGGCACCACTGTCCAGAAGATGCTCACAGGCAAGAATCTCAGCGTAACTCCGTACTTCAACAACACCGAGACCGGCATCGAGGGCAACTCCACCGTGAAAGACTTCGAGACCGCCCTGCAGCTTGTCTATCTCATGTTCACCGATCCCCGTTTCGACCAGGAGGAGTGGGACAACGGCATCAACCAGCTCACCAGCCTGATGCCCAACATCAAGACCCAGCCCTCCTACCAGTTCGAGAGCGAGAGCATGAAACTCATGTACAACAACCATCCCCGGCACCAGATGCTCTCCGAGGAGAAACTCGCAAAAGCCAGCCTGAAGGCCGTCGAGGCCCAATACAGGAAGCTCTTTGCCGATGCCGCCGGCGCCACCCTCTTCATCGTGGGAGACATCAACCCGGAGGCCGTGAAGCCGCTCGTCGAGAAATACATCGGCTCCATCCCGAAGGGCAAGAAGCCGCTGCAGTACGCAGACAACGGGGACCACATTGCCATGGGCAAGATCCAGAAGGTCATCGAGGTGGACATGCAGACGCCCAAGAGCACGGTTTTCCAGCTCTATCACGCCGACGTTCCCTTCACCTACGACCGCATCGCCGCCCTGGAGGCCCTCTCCTACATAATGGACATGAAATATACCAACAGCCTGCGTGAGGAAGAAGGCGGCACCTATGGCGCCAGCGCCTACGGTTCCATGGAACGCCGTCCTTACGAGATTGCCACGTTCGAAGTCCAGTTCGACTGCAAGCCTGCCCTCTGCGACAAACTGCGTGAGATTGCCGTCCGCGAATTCCAGGAGATGGCCGAAAACGGCCCCACCGACGAAGAAGTGGCCATGGCCAAGCTCAACCAGCAGAAGAACCTGCCCGAGAAGCGTCAGAAGAACGGCTGGTGGATGTCCAACCTGGAGCGCAAATACATCTACGACGAGGACCGCGACGCCCTCTACGAGGCGGCCGTGAACAACCTGTCCAAGGAAAGCATCCAGGCCGTCGCCAAGGAAGTCCTGTCCCAGGGCAACTTCCTGGAACTGGTGATGAAGCCTGCCAATACGGCCGAGGCTGAATAAAGACTACTTGATTTCGCCGGCCACAAAAAGATTCACAAGCGGCCGCAGCGGAGCATTCGAGGTGAGACTGATCATGATGACGGTCTCACCTTTTTTTATCTGCGAAGGATCCAGCGTAAAAACGAGCGTCGCTTTCTTGCCGGGCGCCACATCCTCCATGCCCCCCTTCAACACAAGGGCGGGCGTTTCCGTGTCGGCCTTGAAGAAATGCAGCGGCGACTTACCCCGGTTGGTCACCGTAAAGCGCACCTCGATGGGTTTGCCGTCCCGCACCACACCGAAGTTGAAGGTACTCTGGTCGAAGTACGGAAGGGCGGCCTTCGCGCGCTCCTCCTCGCTCCAGAGGGCGAAGTTCTCCTGCGTCCAAGCGGTGATCTCCAGAGGAGCCGATGCCTTGCGCCCGTTCAGCACGGGCGTGGCCCTGTAGGTATGCCTGCCATACACGCCGGGGGCCGATTTCACCGTCATCGCAAGCGTAGCCGTCTTCCCGGCGGGGATGGGATTCGGGGACACGGAGACGGAGAGGTTGTCGGAGACATCGGCAAAAGACACTTTGAGGGGGGCTTTGCCCAGGTTGGCCACCTGCGCGGTCTCGCTCACGCTGAGCCCCTGCTTCAAGGTGCCCGCCTGGATACTGCGCTCCTTTAAACCAAAAGTCCCCAGCTTCTGTGCTCCGTAGAGCTCTGCAAGGGACTTTTTCTTTTCGTGGACCACACCCCGGAGGCGCAGCACGACGGGTCTTTTGACTCCCGATATATAAACGGTAAGGGTTTTGTCGAAGGGCATCGGCCCGTCCTCATTCTTATAGGTGGCCGATATGGTGCCCGTCTCCCCCGGCTGGATCTTTCCCCGGCTCCACTTCACGTCCGTGCAGCCGCAGGAGGAAACGACCTCGAAGATGGAAACGGGCTGCGTGCCGGTATTGGTCAGCGTAAAGGTACAGGAAAGGGGGCCGTCCTGGACGGAGACGTCTCCGAAGTCATGGACGGTCTTGTCCCAGGCAACGGGCTCTTCGCCAGCCGAGAAAGCCAGCGAAAATGCAGCCCATATAGAGAGAAACAGACTTTTCATGGGCACAAAGTTAGTCACTTGTCTTTTCAAAATCAAATATAATGCCTATCTTCGCAGTCTGGAAAACACAACAACAATTAAAAGATATCAAAGTTATGCCTAGAAAGATCAACCCCGACCTTTGTGTGTCCTGCGGCTCCTGCGCCGACGTATGCCCCGTGGGCGCCATCACCGAAGGAGAAGATTCCTACGTGATCAACCCCGACGAGTGCATCGACTGCGGCGCCTGCGAAGGCACCTGCCCGAACGGAGCCATCACCGAAGCCTAAGCTTCCGCACACCAAGCACAATAAAGCCTGTGGCGCTCTGCCGCGGGCTTTTTGTTTTGTAAAAGCCGCAAAAATTACTTACATTTGTAGGTTAAAGAATTGGGCTTACGAATGGCAGAAACAGTGAACACTACGTACAACGACGATTCCATCCAGACCCTGGAATGGAACGAGCACATCCGTCGCCGCGCCGGCATGTACATCGGCCGTCTGGGCAACGGTGACCGCCAGGGAGACGGCATCTACGTGCTCCTGAAGGAAATCATCGACAACTCCATCGACGAGTTCTCCATGGGATTCGGCAAACGCATCGACATCACCATCGAGGACAAGACCGTCACCGTGCGGGACTACGGCCGCGGCATTCCGCTGAACAAGGTGGTGGACGCCACGTCCAAGCTTAACACCGGCGGCAAGTTCGACGACACCAACTTCAAGAAGAGCGTGGGCATGAACGGCGTAGGCACCAAGGCCGTGAACGCCATGTCCGTGGACTTCTACGTCGCCTCCTACCGCGACGGAAAGTGTTCCTATGCCCATTTCTCCCGGGGAAACCTCCTGGAAAACGCCATCGTAGCCTCCACCGAAAAGAACGGCACCCTCATCCGCTTCACTCCGGATGATGAGATGTTCAACGACTACGCCTTCCACATGGAATTTGTGGAGACCATGATCAAGAACTACTCCTACCTCAAGAAGGGCCTCACCCTGAACCTGAACGGAGTTGCCTACAAGAGCGAAAACGGCCTGCTGGACCTGGTGACGGAAAACATGAGCGAAACGCCGCTCTATCCTCTCATCCACCTGGAAGCGGAGGATATCGAGATTGTCCTCACCCACGGCAACAGCTACGGAGAGAACATCGCCACCTTTGTCAACGGCCAGAACACCCGCGACGGCGGAACCCACCTGGCCGCCTACCGCGAGGCCATCGCCAAGACCATCAAGGATTTCTACAAGAAAGATTACAAGCCGGAAGACATCCGCCAGGGAATCGTGGGCGCCATCTCCATCCAGATCCAGGAGCCCATCTTCGAAGGCCAGACCAAGACCAAGCTGGGTTCCACCTACATGTGGGAAAAGCAGGTCAAGGGGGCCGACGGCGCTTCTTCCGTGGACCGCGGACCCACCATCCGCACCTTCGTGAACGACTTTGTCACCAAATACCTGAACGACTACCTGCACATGCACATGGACATCGTTCCGGTGATCGAGGAAAAGATCAAAGCCTCCCAGGCAGAGCGCGAAGAGATTGCCGGCGTCCAGAAGAAGAGCCGCGAGCGCGCCAAGAAAACGGCCGTCTATAACCGCAAGCTCAGGGACTGCCGCTACCACTTCAGCGACACGCGCTTCCCCAAGGGCATGGAAGAGCAGCGGGAGAAGACCTCCATCTTCATCACGGAGGGAGACTCCGCATCCGGTACCATCACCAAGGTGCGCAACGCCAACAACCAGGCCGTGTTCTCCCTGCGCGGTAAACCCATGAACTGCTTCAAGGAAAGCCGCAAGAAAGTGGCCGAGAACGAGGAGCTCAACCTGCTCATCGCCGCCCTGGGCGTGGAGGAGGACCTGGACAACCTCCGCTACAACAACATCATCGTCGCCACCGATGCAGATGATGACGGTATGCACATCCGCATGCTGGTCCTTACCTTCATCATGAAATACTATCCGGAACTGATCCGTCGCGGACATGTCTATATCCTGCAGACTCCCTTGTTCCGTGTACATACCAAGAAAGAGCGCCGCTACTGCTACTCCATCGAGGAGCGCGACAAAGCCGTCAAGGAACTCAAGAGCGGCGTGGAAATCACCCGATTCAAAGGTCTCGGTGAAATCTCCTCCGATGAATTCGTGGACTTCATCGGCGAAAACATGAGGCTGGATACGGTCAAACTCTCTGACGAGGAGTCCATCCAGACCATCATGGAATTCTACATGGGTGTCAACACCTACGAGCGCCAGCATTTCATCATGGACAACCTCCGCAGTGAAAAGGAGCTGGAAGACATTAACATCTAAAGAAATGGCAAAGAAAATCAAAACCACCGTGGGACCCCGCTGGGCCAAGTTTTGCGGCTGGCTTCTCAAAAAGATGGGCTGGAAAACCGTAGGCGGTCCCATGAAAGAAGCCAAGGCCATCGTCCTCGGCGTCCCCCATACCTCCAGCTGGGACTTTATCGTGAGCTACCTGTTCTACACCCAGTTCGGCAAAGTGGCCCACTGCATGATCAAGAAGGAATTCTTCTTCTGGCCCTTCGGCCCCATCCTCCGCGCTACCGGCGCCGTTCCGGTGGACCGCAAATCGGCCACCGCTATGGTCAAGAGCCTCATCGGCCACATGGAAGAAGTGGAAGAGTTCCACCTCGCCATCGCCCCCGAAGGCACGCGTTCCCTCACCACCCGCTGGAAGACCGGCTTCCACCTCATCGCCAAGGAAACCGGCGCCACCGTTTACTGCGGCTACTTCGACTGGGGGAAGAAAGAGATCTCCGTGGGAGAGCCCGTCCAACTCACCGACGACCCCAAGGCCGATATGGAAAGAATCTACGATATCTACCGCAAGATGGGCCTCACGGGTAAGAACAAAGAAAATTTCGCCATTCCCGCCAAGTAATTCCAAATCCCCGAATCATGGCCAAGAAAATCAAGAGCCCGTACAAGGCCTTGCGCAAGTATCGCCACCGCGAGAACACGTGTACTACCCTGCACAAGGTCTTTGACTACGCCACCACCACCTACGCCAAACACATCGCCTACCAATATGTGGACGGCGGTCAGAAATACACCTACGAGGAATTCCGCCGCAAGGTGGAACTGCTGTCCCTGCGCATGACCCGCTTCGGCATCAAGCACGGAGACCGCGTAGCCATCTTCTCCCAGAACATGCCCAACTGGGTTGTCGCCTATTTCTCGGCCGTCAACTTCGGCCGCGTGGCGGTTCCCATCCTCCCGGACAGTTCAGAGAACGAACTCACCAACATCCTCAATCACTCGGAGTCCAAGGTCATCTTCATCTCCCAGCGCCTGCTGCCCAAACTGAGCCAGGAATGCCGTGACAAGCTCACGCTGGTCATTGACATCGAGACCTTCGAGATTATCAAGAAAGACAACCAGGACTTCAAGTGCAACGGCTGGGTCAAAGATCCCCAGCCCGACGACCTTGCCTGCATCATCTATACCTCCGGAACTACCGGAAAGGCCAAGGGCGTCATGCTCAGCCACAGAAACATCTGCGCCAACCTGGCCGCAGCCTTCAAGGCACAGCCGCTGGGAACCAGGGACCGTTTCCTGTCCATCCTTCCCGCCGCCCATGCCTATGAGATGAATGTTTCCACCATCTACTCCTTCTACGTGGGTGCCACCTGCTACACCCTCCAGAAGCCCCCGACTCCCACCATCCTGCTGGCTGCCATGAAAAAGGTAAGCCCCACCGTGGTGTGCTCGGTGCCGCTGATCATCGAGAAGGTGGTAAAGAACAGCGTGCTCCCCACCATCCACAAGAGCCGCGTCCTCTCCTGGGCCGACAAACACATCCCCCACATCCTCCACTGGTTCATCGGCAAGCGCATGGTGAAGACCTTCGGCGGCAAGCTCATCTTCTTCGGAATCGGCGGCGCCAAGCTGGACGTGGGCGTGGAGAAGTTCCTGAGGGACTGCCACTTCCCTTACGCGGTGGGTTACGGCCTCACGGAGACCGCCCCGCTGGTGAGCAACCTGCTGGTGAAGCATCCGCACAAGCCCGTCGGTTCCATCGGCCTTCCCGCCTACAAGGTGGAAATCCGTCTGGACAACGTGAACCCCGAGACGGGAGAAGGCGAGATTGTGGTGCGCGGCTCCAACGTCATGCTGGGCTACTACAAGGATCCCGAACGTACGCTCCAGGTCATGGACGACGAAGGCTGGTTCCACACCAATGACATAGCCTGCCGGGACGAGGAAGGCAACTACTACATCAAGGGACGTCTTAACAACACCATCCTGGGTCCCTCCGGAGAGAACATCTACCCGGAAGAGATCGAACAGGTAATCAACAACATCGAAGGCGTGGAAGAATCGCTGGTGATGCAGCGGGACGGCAAGCTGGTGGCGCTCGTCAAGTTCGACGACAAGGCCTTCAGCTGGGACCAGGCCACCGAGGACAAATGGTTCGAGGAACTGGAAACCCGTAAGAAAGCCATCCTGGACTGGGTGAACAAGACGGTAGGCAAGAACTCCAAGATTGGCGAGGTGGATGCCATGAAGGAGCCCTTCGAGAAAACGGCAACACAAAAGATTCGTCGCTTCAAGTACAAAGACTCTTATGGCGACGAACCTAAAAAACCGAAAAAGAAGGAAGACTAGATACTCTTGATGAAAGCGGCCATCCCGGCCGCTTTTTTCATGGCCGAGTGGAACAGGGCAACCTGGTTGCGGGTGCGCACGAGGTTGTGCTCCGGGCACTTGATCTTGTAGTAGGTGTCTCCGTTGATGTAGTCTGCGAAGAAGCGTACGGCCTGCATGTAGGGGAAGAGGCAGGCGGCATAGGGAAGGTTCTCCTTCTCGATGGGCGTAAGGAAGGTGGCGCTTTCCAGATAGCCTTTGGCAAAAGCCTCGAAGATGTCCATGCGGAAGTCCACTTTCTCAATGGCGGGATCATCCTCTGCAACAGTGTTGGCGCCGGTGCGCAGGAAATCACCGAAATCCGAGAACACGAAGGAAGGCATGAGGGTATCCAGGTCAATGACACAGAGAATGTTGCCGTCCTTGTCGAAGAGCATGTTGTTAACCTTGGTGTCGCAGTGGCAGATGCGCTTGGGCAGTTTTCCTTCGCGGTAGAGGCGCTCCGCCTTGCACATTTCTTCCTCATAGACGAGGAGGTCCTTCAGAATGGCCTGCACCTCGGGATTGGACATGCGGCCGGCTTTGTCGGCCTTCACGGCATCATGCAGCTGGCGGGCGCGCAGTTCCATGTTGTGGAAGTCCGGAATGGTCTCTCCGAGGGTGTCGGGGATATCGGCAAGCATGGCTTCGAAAGCGCCGAAGGCCTTGCCGGCATAGTAGGAATACTCGGGATTGACGGTATCGAAGGTGAAGGCGTCACGGATGAAGACGGAAACACGCCAGTAGGTTTCTCCGTCGGTCCAGTAGGTTTTTCCCGTGGCTTTGCAGGGAATAAAGGTGAGGGTCATGCCACCCTTTTTGCGGATATGGCTGGTGGCGCACTCGATATTGTGCTGAAGCAGCTCCACGTCCTGGAAGATGGCGTTGTTGATGCGCTGCAGGACATAGTCTTCGGGGCCGTCCATATACAGGCGGAAGGTGTCGTTGATAAGGCCGTTGCCAAGGGGCTTGATCTCTTTGATTTCGCCCTTGATATCGAAGGCCGATGCAATCTGTCTGGGGTCTTTCATGATAATGTGGTTTCGTCTGAAGGTTGAAGCCCAAATTTACAAAATCGCGGAGTCATAAAAAAGAAAAAAGCCGGATTGTTGATGCAATCCGGCTTTCGGGGTGTTTCGTTTGAAGAATTACTCTGCAACGACGTTGAATTTGAAGGTACCCTTGATGGCTTTGTAGAGCTTCACGGAAGCTTCGTACTCGCCACACTCCTTCACCTCGGCGGCGATGGTGATGTCCTTCTTGTCGATGTTCAGACCCTTGGCGGCGAGAGCCTCGGCGAGGTCCATGGTGGTGACGGAGCCGTAGAGCTTGCCGCTCTCGGAGACTTTCACCTTCACCTCGACGGTCACAGCGGAGATAGCGGCAGCCTGAGCTTCTGCGTCGGCAACCAGCTTGGCCTCTTTGTGAGCGCGCTGCTTGAGGGTTTCTGCGTTCTGTTTCTTCACGGACTCGGTGGCAACCACGGCGAAGCCCTGGGGCACCAGATAGTTCATGGCATAACCGGCCTTAACTTTCACAATTTCACCGGCGTAACCGAGATTGGCTACATCTTTCTTGAGCAAAATTTCCATAAGGCAGATTATTTAAGGAGGTCAGTTACATACGGGAGCAAAGCGATGGAACGGGCACGCTTGATGGCCTGTGCAACTTTGCGCTGGAACTTGAGGGAAGTACCGGTGATGCGGCGAGGGAGAATCTTACCCTGCTCGTTGAGGAACTTCTTGAGGAACTCAGGATCCTTGTAATCTACATACTTGATACCGGCCTTCTTGAAAC
>JAEEXZ010000068.1 GCA_016288055.1 Bacteroidales bacterium | reverse complement strand
CTTCTTCTGGACATAGCTGTCGTCGGCCCTCTCCTTGATATCCCAGAAGGCCTGCTTGCGGTATTTGGCCTTGCCGGTACGGGCGCAGGGACTGGCATGCATCCACTCCAGCTCCCGGCGGTAGATATTCCGTACCTTCTCGGTCTCCGCGTTGTAATTATCAATACGTTCCTGGCGCTTTTCCAGGAAGTTCATGTAGTCGCCCTTATAAATATAAATGCCGCCGCGGTCCATCTCCATGACGGTGTTGCACACGCGGTCCAGGAAGTAGCGGTCGTGGGTGACCATGAACAGGGTGCAGCGGCTGTGCTTGAGATGGTTCTCCAGAAACTCGATGGCGTCAATGTCCAAGTGGTTCGTGGGCTCGTCCATGATGTAGAAATCGGCCTCGGAGGCCAGCATCTGCGTAAGGGCCACCCGCTTCACCTCGCCGCCCGAGAGGTCCTTCATGCGCTTGTCGGGGTCCGTGAGGCCAAACTGGGTGAGCAGTTGATGCACCCGCAGCTCGTACTGCCACAGGTGGTCCTGGTCCAGGTGTTCCGTCCACTGGGTAGAGTTGTCCATGATCTGGCGGAAGATGCCCTTGGACGGATCGAAGTCGTACTCCTGCTCCAGGAACGCGATGCGGATATCCTTCAGGAACAGGACTTTCCCGCCGCTGTCGCTGCCGTCCTTGCCGGCAAGTATCTTCAAAAGCGAGGTCTTGCCTGTGCCGTTGGGGGCGATGAGCGCCACTTTGTCGCCCTCGTTGATGTTGAAGTCGATATGTTCAAACAGCACCTTGGGGCCGTAACTCTTGGAAATGTTCTCTATTTGCAGGTAACTGGGCATAACGGGCGCAAAGTTAGGAAAAAAAGTGCTACCTTTGAGAGTTATTATGGACAAAAGCAAGATCAAAGTGTGCGTAGGGCTTTCCGGCGGGGTGGACTCGTCGGTAGCGGCCTATCTGCTCAAGCAGGAAGGCTATGACGTCTTCGCCATGTTCATGCAGAACTGGCATGACGCAGACACTACGCTGCACGGAGACTGCGAGTGGGAAGAAGACCGCTTCGTGGCGGAGATGGTCGCCCGCAAGATAGGCATTCCCTTCTATTTCGTGGATTTGTCCGGCCAGTACCGCCAGCGCGTGGTGGACTATATGTTCGACGAATACGCCAAGGGCCGCACGCCCAACCCGGACGTGCTGTGCAACCGGGAAATCAAGTTCGACGCCTTCCTGCAGGTAGCCCTCAAGTATGGGGCCGATTATGTGGCCACCGGCCACTACTGCCGGAAGGAAGTCACCCCGGAAGGGGTGTACCGCATCCTGGAAGGCACCGATCCCAACAAGGACCAGACCTACTTCCTTTGCCAGCTGAGCCAGGCCCAGCTGGCCAGGACGATGTTCCCCATCGGCCATCTTACCAAGCCGGAGGTGCGCGCCATCGCCAAGGAGGCCGATCTTCCCTCGGCCGAGAAAAAAGATTCCCAGGGGATCTGCTTCGTGGGGAAAGTGGACCTTCCCACCTTCCTCAAACAGAAGCTCACCTCGGTGGAAGGAGACATCGTGGAAGTGTACGACGCCTACTATGAGAACAACCCGCTGTACCGCTGGCAGCAGGAGAAACTGACCGGCCTGCTCAAGCCCGGAGAAACGCTGGAGCGGACCGTCCAGTACGCCCCTGAGGAGAAAATCCTCACCAGCGACGGAAAGCCCCTGGGCGAGAGTCCCTTCGACGCAGAAAAAGTCCAGGCCCTTGCCGATACGGAGCTGGACCACCTCTCGCTCCCCATCGGCTACGAAATCACCTTCGAAACCGAGACCTACCGCAGCGGCAAGAAGCACATCAAGAAAACCCGTTATAAGGAGAACCCCGCCGGACGCATCGTCGGCCGGCATGAGGGTGCCCAGTTCTATACCATCGGCCAGCGAAAGGGACTGGGAATCGGCGGCCACTCGGAACCTGTGTTCGTGATTGCCACCGATACCGAAGCCAATCGCGTATATGTCGGTGAAGGCCACAGCCACAAGGGTCTCAGCCGCTTCTGCCTGCGCGTCAATCCGGAGGAAATCCACTGGATCCGCGAGGACCTGGCCATGCAGCCCGGCCAGATGCGTCGCTGCCGTGTGCGCATCCGCTACCGCCAGCCCCTGCAGAGCGCTACGCTCCTGATGCGGGAGGCTGGCCTGTACATTCTCTTCGACGCTCCCCAGCGCGGGATTTCCCCCGGCCAGTTCGCCGTCTGGTACGACGGCGTGGAAATGCTGGGCAGCGGAGTCATCAGCCAATAACACCCATCCCCAACCTAAAACCACTGACCACATGAAACGACGCATCCTCCTGGCGGGCATCGCCGCCATGCTTTCCCTCAGCGCAAATGCCACGCACGTCGTCGGCGCCTATATCATTGACAAAGATTACATCATGGTACAATTGCGGGACGGCGAAGTCCGCTACCGCGACGACGCCACCGGTCCCAGCGCCTACCTGGGCGACAGCTTCGCCGAGGGCGACGACACGCTCGTCACCTTCCTTCCCCGCCTGAACGCCCTCGCGGCGGCGGACGCTGCCGGGTGGACGGTGACATCGGCCCAGGACCCTTCCTACAAGGGCGGCCTGCAGCCCACGGCCGTTTTCCGCAAATCCAAGCCCATGCACACGGACCACCGTCTCCTAAGCGAACTGGAGCACTGGCTGTTCCTCCGCCTGCCCGCTTCCATGAAGCAGGGGGCCACCTACAACGTCACCCTCCCCGGTGACGCGGGGGCCGACAAGGAACAACTCAGCGTCACCTTCGACATCTGGAACGTCCCCTCAGAGGCCGTGCACGTCAATATCAACGGATACGCCGTCGGCGAACAGGAAAAGAAGGCCGATCTTTACCTCTGGCTCGGGGACGGCGGCCCGCGCGACTATGCATCCTTCGAGGGAAAGAAAGTTTATCTGTACAACACCGTCACAGGCCAGAAGGCCGAGACCACCGTACGATTCTGGAAACCGCAGGAAGCATCTGCCCAGGAGGCCGGGAAGAAAGACCTCACCGGGTCCCCCGTCTGGGACCTTTCCTTTACGTGCGATGAGCCCGGCACCTACCGCCTGGTAGTGGAGGACGTCGGCTGCAGCATGGACTTCACCGTGAGCGAGGCCGCCTATTTCCAGCCCTACCGCTACTCCGTGCTGGGGTACTACTACATGCGTATCGGCGAGCCCATCGTGCCCGGCGTGAATCCTCCGGCACGGCAACCGCGCTTTGCGCCCGGCGAGGACCCTGCAGGCTTCAAGGTCTATCTTTCGGACCTCCAGCCCTGGCACCCCGACTGGCGGAAAAACTTCGGAGACGTCTGGGACGAGCCGCACTTCAAAGCGCGAGAGGAGTCTTCCTTCTGGCAGCATCGGCCCCAGGGACATCCCGTGAACGACAAGGTCGCGGGCGGGCATTCGGACGCCTACGACTGGGACCGCCACCTGGCCCATGTGAGCAATATCTATGACATGGTGCTGCCTTACATCCTTACAGGAGGGAAGCTCAACGAGGATGACCTGGGCATCCGCGAAAGCGGAAACGGCATCCCCGACCTGCTGGACGAGGCCCGCAACGAGGTGGACTTCTTCCTGAGCATCCGCGACGGAGAGGGCTATTCGCAGGGCGTCACCAACCCCGACAAAGACTGGACTGTCATGTTCCAGGCCGGGTGCACCACCATCGCCGCCTGGGCGAATGCCGCCAACTGCGCCACCCTGGCCGAGGCCTTCCGCCTCAGCGGCCACGATGAATTGTGCCGATACTACACCGCCGAGGCCGTCAAAGCTTACCGCTATGCCGAAAAGCAGGAGTGGAACCAGCTGGACGACGTGCAGGGCGTAGGGGCCGAAATGATGCGCGGCCGGGATTTCAAGCAGCAGGCCGCCGCCTACCTTTATAACCTCACCGGAGACCGCTGCTGGGAGGACGCCTATGCCGCAGAGGTGGAGACGCCCGTCATCAAGCAGCAGGGATGGTTCCGCGGGTCCTGCCAGACCTGGGCCCTGGCCGCCTACATCACCTGCCCGCACGAGCGCCACTACGAGGCCCTCTACCGGCAGCAACTGGCCAGCCTGCAGGAAGAGGTGGACCGCCGGCATCTGATGCCTTCCCTGGAACGTCCGTCCCGCCGCGGCACCGCCGACGCCCGCTGGCAGACTTCCGAGAACCTGGAACTGGCCATGATGGACCACTACGTCACCACGGATCCCGTACGCCGGGCCCGGCTCCTTCAGATGATGTACGACGAAGCCGGCTGGTGCCTGGGCCGCAATCCCGGCAACATCATCGAGATGACCGGGCTGGGCCAGCGCCATATCACCGACGCCTACTCCTGCGGCCGCAACGACGGCTTCCCCGGCACCCATCCCGGCCAGACACCCTTCAACGGCACCGAGACCTGGAGCAAAGGAGACGGCGGAGACGCCACCATTCTCCTGAACCGCTGCTATCCTTCCTGGAAAGACGGCGGCTGGCCCCGCCAGGAGAGCTATTTCAACCAGCGTTACCTGTGGGTGAACGGCGAGTTCACCCCGCGCGAGACCATGCGCGGCAAGCTGGCCCTCACCGCCTATCTGTACGGTATATCCCTATGAAATATTTACTGAATCCCTCTACGGATCCCCACTGGAACATGGCCTTCGACGAGTTCTCGCTCGAAGGCCTTTCCGTGGACGAGCCTGTCTTTTTCCTGTGGCAGAATGCGCCGGCCGTCATCATCGGCCTCAACCAGAGCGCGCATGCGGAAGTGAACCTCCCTTTCCTTCAGGAGAAGGGCATCGTGCTGGCCAGGCGCGTAACGGGCGGCGGCGCCGTGTACCACGACCTGGGCAACCTCAACTACACCATCGTGGGGCCGTCGAAACTTATGGAGCCGTGTTACACCCTTGTGGCCGATGCTCTCCGAAGGATGGGCGTCCCCGCCGAAAGGAGCGGACGCAACGATATACTCGTAGAGGGCCGGAAAGTCTCCGGTTATGCCAAACGCCTGTCGAAAGGGCGCATGATGATTCACGGAACGCTCATGTGGGACGTGGACCTGGAGACGCTCACCCAGGCGCTGGCCGTGCCCGGAAGCAAGCTGGAAGCCGCCGGCGTCGCCTCCGTGCGCAGCCGCGTGGCCAACCTGCGCAGCTACCTTCCGGACCTGAGTGACATCCACGCCTTCGAGATGAGGCTCCGGGAAGAGCTGGCCCATGGAGACCCGGAGATTGCCATCGGCCCGGAGCAGCTTGCCATCGTCGATCGGATGGCCGATGAAAAATTCCGCCGGTGGGAATGGAATATCGGCCACTCCCCTGCGGCCACGTTCCAAAGCAGCGCCAAGTTTCCCTGCGGCACCGTCACTGCGCACTTTACGCTGAAAAAGGGCGTATTCAGCGAGCTGGCCTTCAGCGGAGACTTCATCGGCGCACGTCCTGCAGGCGAGCTGGCCGCAAGGCTTATCGGACGGCGGCCGGAAGATCTGGCCGACGAGGATGCCGGCACTTATTTCGACGGCACCACAGCCGGGGATCTCATGCAGCTATTCCGATAAAATTGCTAAATTTGTATCGATATAAATATCGCAGACAATGGCAAAGAAAGCAGTGATCGGCGGGGTCATTACCCTGGCTGTTCTGGCCGTTCTGGCCGGATTCCTTTATTTCAAATTCTGGTGGGTATTCAGTGACGGCACCAAGACTGGCGAACTGAACTCGCTCACCTACACGGGTTACATCTTCAAAACCTATGAGGGCGAGATGATCCTCACCGGCTACGGCTCCAAGAACGCCGCCGGCAGCGTCCAGTCCAAGACCTTCAAGTTCTCCGTCAAAGACCCGGAAGTAGCCCGGCAGCTCACGGAGATGACCGGCCTCCGCGTCACCGTCCACTACAAGGAATACAAGGGCGCCCTCCCCTGGCGGGGTTACGAGCGTGCCGTCGTGGACAGCGTGGACATTGACAAGACAGACAGTTCTTCCTCCGAAGATTTTTTCCTTTAGCAGATGAAAAGACAGATACTTCTCCTCGCAGGCGTCCTCCTCGCCTGTAGCCTCGCATGGGCCCAGAACAAGGTCATTGACGTACGCGATTCCCATAGCGGGAAGGACCTCACCATGGAAGAGGCCATTTACAAAGGCGTGGGCTATGCCCGCGCCCGTGCCGTATGGCTAGATGAAGGCCGATTCGCCCTCAGCGAAGGCACCGGCGAGTTCTTCCAGGGAACCGTTTCAGACCCGCTGTCTCTCACGCCCTACAAGGTGGAGGGAGGAGCCAGGCCCGACCGCTTCGACCGCGGCGCCGCTGGATACGGCGTTCGCACCGAGGGGGATTCCTTCTACGGCGAGAAGGACGGGAAGGAGTTCGCGATCGGCCTTTCCGAGGACCGCAATATCGTGTATGGCGGCACCATGATGCGAAACGAGTTTGGCTTCTACAAGGGCTACGAGTGGGCTCCCGACGGCCTGCAGGTGGCTTTCTACAAGAAGGACCAGTCCCGCGTTACAGATTTTCCCCTTTTGAACATCCGCACGCGCACCGGTGAACTGGAGCTTATCAAATACCCCATGAACGGCATGGACTCCGAGCTGCTTTCCGTGGGCGTTTATAACTTCGAGACCGGGGCCACCGCCTGGCTGGACGTAACGGACTTCACCGAGGAGCGTTACATCACCAACCTCTCCTGGAGCCCGGACAGCCGGTATCTGTATGCCCAGGTGCTGGACCGCGAGCAGCATCACATGCACCTGAACCAGTACAGCGCCGCAGACGGCAGCTTCGTCCGCACGGTACTCACGGAGGAGAACGACGCCTGGGTGGAGCCGCAGAATCCCATTTGGTTTGTAAACGAGACAGATTTCATCTACCGCACCGACAACCGAGACGGTTACAAGAACCTGTATCTGATAGACGCTCGTCGCATTAAGCGCCTCACGGCCGTGGATGCCGACGTAGAGTATGTCTGCCATGACGGCAAGTACGTTTATTATACATCGGCCCAGGTCTCTCCCGTGGAGAATCATCTGTTCCGCGTCCCGCTCAAGGGCGGGAAGGCGCAGCAGCTCACCCGCGGGCGTGGCTGGCACGACATCCAGGTGAGCGGGGACGGCAAGTGGTTCCTGGACCGGGTGAGCAATCTCAATCTCCCGGCACAGCTCTACCTGGGGTCCATGGACGGCAAACAATATACGGGGATCGGCTCACAGCGGGATCCGCTGGAGGGATACGCCTCCTGCCGCGTGGAGCTGGGCACGGTTCCCAGCGCTGACGGGCTGTACGAGAATTATTATCGGCTCATCTACCCCAAGGACTTCAATCCCTCCAAGAAATACCCGGTAGTGGTCTATGTTTACGGCGGTCCGCACTCCCAGCAGGTGCAGGACACCTGGCTGGCCAGCGCCGGCATGTGGGAAATGCTCATGGCCCAGAAGGGCTACATCGTCTATGTACAGGACAACAGGGGCACGTCCAACCGCGGTGCCGCTTTCGAGAAAGCCATCAACCGCCAGTGCGGAAAGGCCGAGATGGAGGACCAGATGGTAGGCATTAATCGTCTTCGCAGCCTTCCGTATGTGGATGCCTCCCGCATTGGCGTGCACGGATGGAGCTATGGCGGGTTCATGACCATCTCCCTGATGACCACCTATCCGGACGTGTTCAAGGTGGGCGTTGCGGGCGGTCCCGTCATTGACTGGAAGTGGTACGAGGTCATGTACGGAGAGCGCTACATGGACAATACCGAGACCAATCCGGAGGGCTTTGCCGCCACCAGCCTCATCGGCAAGGCTCCCCAGCTGAAGGGCAAACTCCTCATCTGCCAGGGCGCCGTGGACGATACCGTGGTCTGGGAGCACAGTCTCTCCTTCATCCAGGAGTGCATTGACCGCCTCATTCCGGTGGATTATTTCCCCTATCCCACGGCTCCCCACAACGTTCACGGCCGCAACCGCATCCACCTCATGGACAAGGTCACGCAATACTTCGAAGACTACCTGTAGTCTGTCATTCTGAGCGACGCGAAGAATCTAAAAAAAGATTTGCAAATTAATATAATTTAATATATCTTTGCAATCCTTTTGAGGGCATAGCTCAGTTGGTTTAGAGCGCTTGCTTGACAGGCAAGAGGTCCGCAGTTCAAATCTGCGTGTCCTCACTCAAAAGAAAAGAGACCGTTTTTCCACGGTCTCTTTTTTCGTTATGCCCCTGCGTCATGCCCGACCTCGACCGGGCATCTCCTGTCATTCTGAGCGCTCCTTCTGTCATTCTGAGCGTAGCGAAGAATCTATGCCCTTTAGGCCAACGGCCAAAGAAATTTATTTTTCGGGACGGGACCCGAAAAACCAAATTCCTTCGGCCATCGCAACCCCCACGCGCAGCCCGGTTAAAGCACACTTTCGCCATTCTAAATCGTATTAGCGTGCTTTAACCCCTCCTCTCGACCATAGTTAAAGCACACTTTCGGCCACTGGACCTCCATTACCGTGCTTTAACCCCGGCTCGACAAGACCGCTTTCCCGGCTTTTCGGTCCAGGCCAGATGTTGCTTTGTCATGCCCCGCCCCGACCGGGCATCACCTGTCATTCTGAGCGCCCCTTCTGTCATTCTGGGCGTAGCGAAGAATCTATGCCCA